>NZ_JBFULS010000014.1:0-106048 GCF_054049775.1 Methylobacterium sp. P5_C11
GGGCGGGCCTGCGGGTCGCGGCACCGATGGGCCGGGCCGGGCGGGCGGCGCGCCCGAGCGCAACGGGCCTTCCGAACGGGCCGGACAAGGGGCGAATCCTGGGGCCGGGGAACGCGGCGACCGGGGCGAGCGCGGCGGCCGGGAGCCGGGCGCGGGCGGCGAACGCGGCAACCGCGACGCGGCCGGGCCTGATCGGGGCGGTCGCGGTTCTGCCGGGGAGCGGGGCGGTCGGGCCGGCGCCCGCGAGCACGGCTCCGTCCGCGGCGCGGTCGGGCGGCTGGATACGCGGCAGCGGACGGAGTTCCGCAGCTCGATCACCCGCCTCGGTGTCTCGCCGCTCCGGGACGTGGCTTTCGGCTTGGCGGTCGGCACCGCGATCCCGCGGTCGGTGACGCTGCACCGGCTGCCGCCGGCCATCGTGTCGATCGTGCCGGAATACGAGGGCTACGAGTTCATTCTCGTGCGCGACGACATCGTAATCATCGATCCCGACACCTACGAGATCGTCGACGTGATCCCGGCCTGATCGGCAGCCGCGCGCCGGCCAGCGAGGGTTCTGTACGGCGCGCGGCGTTTTTCCCGAAATCGCGATCGAGACCCGCCTCGGATTGCACCTGCGCCGAGTCTGGCGCGGGTCCGTCCTCAGCGCGCCATGGCATCGAAACCACGTGACATTCAGACCGCCTCGATCACTCGTCAGACAGACGTAAGGACCACCGCATCGGCGCTGCGGTTCAAGCCTCGACCGGCGGACGTCGCGCGGGGTAGCCGCCTGCATCGTGGCTCCCGCCGCCGGCACGGTTGGCGCGGCCAGCGTCGCCGCCTTACCGTCCACCGTCCAGCAACTTCGAAACGACGCGGGCGGTGTAGTCGACCATCGGCACGATGCGGGCGTAATTCAGTCGGGTCGGGCCGATCACCCCGACGACGCCGACGATCTTCTGCGATCCGTCCCGGAACGGCGCGGCGATCAGCGACGAGCCCGAGAGCGAGAACAGCTTGTTCTCCGATCCGATGAAGATGCGCACGCCGTCGCCGCCCTCGGCGCGGGCCAGGAGGTCGATGACATCCTTCTGGGTCTCAAGATCGTTGAACAACAGGCGAATGCGCTCGAGATCCTCGACCGCGCGCAGGTCGTCCAGCAGGTTGGCCTGTCCGCGCACGATCAACTGGCGCGCCTCCATGGGGCCGACCGGCGTCGCGAGGCCGGCGTCGACCAGGCGCTCGGTGATCGCGTCGAGTTCGCGCTTCATCGCCTTGCGGCCTGCCTCGATCTCGGCGCGCAGGGACCCGAGGGTGCGGCCCTGCAGGCGAGCGTTGAGGAAATTCGTCGCCTCCTGGAGCGCCCCCGCCGGCAGGCCCGGCGGCAGGTCGACGAGACGGTTCTCCACGGAGCCGTCGTTCGAGACCAGGATCACCAGGGCGCGGGCCGGGTCCAGGCGCACGAACTCGATGTGCTTCAGGTTCACGTTCGCCTTGGTGGTCAGGACGACTCCGGCCCCGCGGGAGACGCCCGACAGCATGGTCGATGCCTCAGCAAGCGCCGTTTCGAAGGTGTGCCCCGAGGCGGCGGCGCGCATCTGGGCCTCGATGCGCGTCTGCTCGTCCTGACTGACGTCGCCGAGTTCGAGCATCGCGTCGACGAAGAACCGCAGCCCCAGCTCGGTCGGGAGGCGTCCGGCCGAGGTGTGGGGCGCGAAGATCAGGCCGGAATGCTCGAGATCCGCCATGACGTTCCGGATCGAAGCCGGCGAGAGCGCCATCGGCAGGATTCGAGCCAGATTGCGGGAGCCGACCGGCTCGCCCGTCGTCAGATAGCTTTCGACGATCTGCCGGAAGATCTCACGGGCACGCTCATTGAGGGCGGCGAGCGCCTGCATGGATTGGCCGTTGGAAAGGTTGGGACTGGGGTGTGTCACGCAATCATCCTGTGGTCCGATCATGTCCAACCGTCCCGCCCGGATCAATCCGTAAGGCGATGCTTGCCCGCGGTGGCGCGCCGGCCTAAGAGCCCGGCCCTCGACACTCTCGACAGAAGGGGCCCGCAATGCGGCCTTCCAAGCGTGCCGCCGACGAGCTGCGGCCCGTCACCCTGGAGCGCGCGGTCTCGCGCTACGCCGAGGGGTCCTGCCTCGTCAGCTTCGGCAACACCCGGGTGCTCTGCACCGCCTCGCTGGAAGAGCGGGCACCCCCGTGGCTGCGCGGCTCGGGTAAGGGCTGGGTCACGGCCGAGTACGCCATGCTTCCCCGTGCGACGCACGAACGCACCCGCCGCGAGGTCGGTTCCGGCAAGCCCTCCGGGCGCACGCAGGAGATCCAGCGGCTGATCGGCCGATCGCTCCGTGCGGTCACCAACCTTCCGGCCATGGGCGAGCGTCAGGTGACGATCGACTGCGACGTGATCCAGGCCGACGGCGGCACGCGGACAGCCGCCATCACCGGCGCCTGGCTGGCCCTGCACGACTGCTTCGCCTGGATGCGGACGCGCTCGATCATCTCGGTCGATCCGCTCCGCGATCACGTCGCCGCCGTGTCCTGTGGCCTGTACAAGGGGACCCCGGTCCTCGACCTCGACTATGCCGAGGACTCGGCCGCCGAGACCGACGCCAACTTCGTGCTCACCGGCCGGGGCGGCATCGTGGAGGTGCAGGGCACCGCCGAGATGGAGCCGTTCACGCAGGAGCAGCTCATCGACCTGCTTGGTCTGGCCCGCGCCGGCACCGATCGGCTTGTCGCCCTCCAGAAGGAGGCCCTCGCGTGAGCCGGCGCCTCACCGGGAAGGTGGTGATCGCCACCCACAACGCCGGCAAGCTCGTCGAGATGCGCGAGCTGCTGGCGCCGTTCGGGGTCGCGGCGGTCTCGGCAGGTGACCTCGGCCTGCCCGAGCCTGAGGAGACCGGCACGACGTTCGCCGAGAATGCGGCGATCAAGGCCCAGGCGGCCGCCGTCGCCACGGGCCTTCCCGCCTTCGCGGACGATTCCGGCCTGTGCGTGGACGGCCTCGACGGGGCGCCGGGCATCTTCTCGGCCCGCTGGGCTGGCCCGACCAAGGATTTCGCCGGCGCGATGGCGCGGATCTTCTCCGAACTCGACAGGCGCGACATGGCGGACCGCCGAGCGCACTTCGTCTCGGCCCTGGTGCTCGCCTGGCCGGACGGCCACACCGAGCTGTTCGAGGGCCGGGTCTTCGGCGACCTGGTCGCGGCGCGCGGGACCGCGGGCTTCGGCTACGACCCGATCTTCCGGCCGGACGGGCACGAGTGCACCTTCGGCGAAATGACGGCCGAGGAGAAGCACGGCGTCGATTGGCAGAAGGGGTATGGCCTCTCGCACCGCGCCCGGGCCTTCGTGAAGCTGAGCCGGGCCTGTCTCGCGTCCGGAACCTGATTGCCAAACGGCACGTCCGCGCTCACATCCCGGCCATCATGTCATTCAACGGCCCGGACCACCCGACCCGCGACGCGGGCTTCGGCATCTACCTGCACTGGCCCTTCTGCGCCGCGAAGTGCCCATACTGCGACTTCAACAGCCACGTCCGCCACGCGGGCGTGGATGAGCCGCGCTTCCTCGCAGCCTTCCGCGCGGAGATCGCCCACACCGCAGCCCGCACCCCCGGCCGAACCGTTACCAGCATCTTCCTCGGCGGCGGGACTCCCTCGCTGATGCAGCCTGCGACGGTGGCCGGCCTGCTTGAGGCCGTGGCGGCCCACTGGCCGGTCGCAGCGGACGCCGAGATCACCCTGGAGGCCAACCCGTCGAGCGTCGAGGCCAACCGCTTCCGCGGCTACCGAGCGGCCGGCGTGAACCGGGTCTCCCTGGGCATCCAGGCCCTCGACGACGTGTCGCTTCGAACGCTGGGCCGCCTGCATGACGCCGCGCAGGCCTTCGCGGCGATCGACTTGGCGCAGTCGGTCTTCGAACGGACGTCCTTCGACCTGATCTATGCCCGGCCCGGCCAGACTTCGGAGCTCTGGCGGGCGGAACTCGGCGAGGCGCTGTCCCGGGCCGCCGAGCATCTCTCGCTCTACCAGCTCACCATCGAGCCGGGGACGCCGTTCCACGCCCTGGCCGCGGCCGGCAGGCTGGTCACGCCGGACGACGATGCCGGGCGCGTGCTCTACGATGTCACCCAGGATCTCTGCGCGAAGGCTGGCCTCCCGGCCTATGAGATCTCGAACCATGCCCGGCCCGGCGCGGAATCGCGCCACAACCTGCTCTACTGGCGTTACGGCGAATATGCCGGCATCGGCCCGGGAGCCCATGGGCGGCTTGTCACGTCCGGCGGCCGGATCGGGACCATCACCGAGCGTTCCCCGGAAGGCTGGCTGGCCCGGGTCGAGCACGACGGCCACGGCGTCGTCGCGACCGAGGCGCTGTCGGCCGCCGATCAGGCCGACGAGTTCCTGATGATGGGCCTGCGGCTCCGCGAAGGGATCGATCCGGACCGCTACGCGGATCTGAAGGGGCGCCCGCTGAACGGCAACCGTGTGGGCATGCTGATCGGCGACGGCCTGCTGGCGCGGCTGCCCGGCGGTCGCATCGCCGCCACGGCCCAGGGGGCGCCGGTCCTGAACGCCCTGGTGGCCGACCTCGCGGCCTGATCAGATCCCGGGCTTCGCCAGGACCCGGGGTGCCGGGCTGACCGGGGTCGCGGCGTTGTTGCGGATCTCGTAGACCGCCAGGGCGCGCTCGCTCTGCCCGTCCGGCCGGAACCGGAAGGTCCCGTCGATGCCTGCGAAGCCCGACCCGTTGGTCAGGGTCGTCTCCGCGAAGCGCTGCGAACCGTACCGGCGGGACAAGGCGCCGACGAGCATGACGGCGTCGTAGGCCAGCGACGCGACCCGCGGCGGCACGGCGCCGAAGCGGGCTTGATAGCGGCCGCTGAAGTTGGAGAAGCCGGTGCGGTCCGGGCCGGCGAAGCGGCCCCCCTGAAGGGCGGGGAGCGCGAAGAGTGCCGGCTCGTTCCAGAGGGCAGTCCCGACGGGGCGCACTCGGGCCGGCGAGAAGCCGGCCTTGGTGAGCGCCGCCGCCACGGTCGGCATGGCGTCTGCCGTGTCCGGGATGAACAGCGCGTCGGCGGTGGCGCCCGGCCCGGCGACGACCCGCGCCAGCCGTTCCACCGCAGCGACGGGTGCGCCCGCCGGGTAGCGCTCCACGGCGGCCACCCGCGCACCCTTGCGGGCGACGGCCTCCCGGAACTCCGCCTCGACGGCGTTGCCGTAGGCCGTCTCCGGAATCAGCGCCGCGAAGGACCGCTTGCCATCGGCGACGGAATCCTCGACCGCGCGGTCGACCTCGGGTTGGGGCAGGAAGCTCAGCAGGTAGACGCCGCGGTTGGCCACGGTCGCGTCCGTCGAGAACCCGATCACCGGCTTGCCGGTCGTCTTCGCCACAGTCGCGGCGGCTTGGACGGAGCCGGCGAAGAGCGGCCCCAGCACGATCTCGGCCCCCTGACGCAGCGCATCCTGGGTCGCGTCCCGGGCACCGTCCGGGCTGCCCCGGTCATCCTCGACCAGGATCGTGAGATCCGGCTGCTGCGCCTCGTCGAAGGCGAGCTGCGCCGCGTTGCGCATGGCCGCGCCCACCGTCGAGCCTTGGCCGGTCAACGGCAGCACGAGGGCGACCTTCACGGTGCCCGCGCCGATGCGCGCGCCGCCGCCCGCGGCGGGCAAAACCGGCGCGGCTGGCGTGAGCGCCTGCGCCTCCGGTACGGCGGCCGGCGGCGTCAGGTCGGCCTCCGGTCCCGGCCGGCGCCGGGCCAGATCGGTGCCGACGCAGGCGCCCAGCGACAGCAGGACGGCGCCCATCGCAGCGGACCGGGCGGTGACGCGCACGAGACGGTCCCGCGCGCTTGTCGGGCGCGCCATGGCGCGAACTCCTTCGAGCATGAAGGCCAGCCTGACTGCCGGATTTCGAAATGTAAACGCGGTGCCGCGGACTTGCCCCCGGTTGCATGACCTTGCCGCGACGCGCGGCGGCCGGTGTGGCAAGATCGCCGGTGATGACCCGCCGATTCGAAGACCCTGGGCTCGCCGCCCCGACCCGAGGCCCGTCCCCGAAGCTCGCCCCCGACCGACCGCGCCGCACCACTTTTACGGCTTTCGGCCTCGCGAGCGAGGCCGAGCCCCTGGCACCGGGCCTGCACATCGTCGCGACCCCTATCGGCAACCTGCGCGACATCACGATCCGCGCGCTGGCGACGCTGGCGGCCGCCGACGCGGTCCTGGCCGAGGACACCCGGGTCACCCGGAACCTGCTGGCGCATTACGGGATCACGACGCCGCTGCTCGCCTATCATGAACATTCCAACGACGCGGTGCGCGAGCGGATGGTCGCACGGCTTCGGGCCGGAGAGGCCCTGGCTCTGGTCTCGGATGCCGGCACGCCGCTGGTCTCCGATCCCGGCTACAAGCTCGTTCAGGCCGTCATCGAGGCCGGGATCGCCATCACGCCGGTTCCCGGCCCGTCGGCGGTGATGACGGCGCTGGTCGCAGCCGGTCTTCCCACCGACCGCTTCTTCTTCGAGGGCTTCCTGCCGCAGAAAGCCGGTGCCCGACGCAACCGTCTCGAGGCCCTGCTCCACGTGCCCGGAACGCTGGTCCTGTTCGAGTCGCCCCACCGCTTGCCGGACATGCTGACCGATGCCGCCGCGGTACTCGGCCCGGAGCGTCCGGCGGCGGTAACCCGCGAACTCACCAAGCTCTACGAAACCATACGGCGCGATACGTTGGGCAGCCTGAGCGAACGGTTCGCCCAGGAAGGACCGCCGAAGGGTGAGATCGTCGTGATCATCGGTGCGGCAACCGCCCCGGAGCGGCCCACGGACAGCGATGCCACCCTGGACGCGCTGATCCTGGCAGCCCTCGAACGGCACTCGATCAAGGACGCCGCGAGCCTCGTGGCCGACGAGACCGGCCAGCCCCGCCGGCTCATCTACACGCGGGCGCTGGCACTTGCGCGGGGGCAGGGATGAACGGGGTTCTGCCGGACCGCTCCGGCAGGCGCCGCGCCGCCTATCTGCGGGGCCACCACGCCGAGTGGCTCGCGCTCGCCGCCTTGATGCTCAAGGGCTACTGGCCGATCGGCCGACGGGTGAGCTTCGCCGGCGGCGAGATCGACCTCGTCGTGAAGCGCTGGAACACCGTCGTGTTCGTGGAGGTGAAGGCGCGCGCCCGGCGCGACGATGCACGGGAGGCGATCGACGCGGCCAAGCGTCGTCGGTTCTCGCGGGCGGTGCGCGCCTGGATCGGACGCAACGCATGGAGTGGCGGTGCGACGTTCCGCGCCGATGCCGTCTTCGTCGGCGCCCGGGGCTGGCCGGCCCATGTCGAGAACGTCTTCCCGATCGAAGGGCTCTGAGGCGCCGATCCCGAGCGGTCGCACCCGCGCGGTCGGGAGGGAGCGGTCAGGCAGAGGGCAAGGGCCGGAGGGAGGCTGCGGGAGCAGCCCCCGGGCGGGCGCCAGCGTCAGGCGCGGGCAGCCCGGATCGCTCCGATCAAGGTGCGCTTGAGGTCGGCCTGGCTGAACGGCTTCTGGACGACAGGCCGATCGCGGAACGGTTCGCGAATGCCCGCGCCGCCATAGCCGGTCGAGAACACGAGCGGTAGATCGCGCTTCGCGATGGCCTCGGCCACCGGATAGATCGGCTCACCGGCGACGTTCACATCGAGGATGGCAACCTCGAATGTTTCCTGCGAAGCCATTTCCAAGGCTGAGGACAGCCGCGCAGCAGGCCCCACGACGGCACAGCCGAAATCGAGGAGCATGTCCTCCAACAGCATCGAGATCGCGGCCTCGTCTTCGACGACGAGAACGCGGACACCTTGGAGAACGTCATCGTTGGGGTCAGCAATCACGCCGGGCCGTCTTCCCTTCGAACGCCCCCGTCACCGGGGATCTTGCCGTGCGGTTTGTCGAGCCCCGCGCACCTGTTGAGCAGCGTCCGGATGTCTGAACGCGGCTCGAAGGGCGGCCCGCGAGACTGCACGAGGGGTCGCCCGTATTCAGCAGTGTGTCAAGCGTTCTCGGCCCGTTCCGGATGCCAGTGACGCCGCTATGTTAACCGATGATACATTTTTGTGCGCGGGGTCGCGCGAGCGGGCGTCCGCTGCGGGTCAATCGTCCTTGAAGCTGACCTTGGCCCCGCGCGTCACATGAGACGCGAGATCACGCACGTTCCAGTTGGTCAGTCGGATGCAGCCGTGGGATTCGGTCTTTCCGACCTTTTCGGGCTCCGGCGTGCCGTGGATCCCGTAGCTCGGGATCGCCAGGTCGATCCAGACCAGGCCAACCGGATTGTTGGGGCCTGATTGGATCGTGAACTTGTGCTGTGCTTTCACGCCCTTGAACGCGTATTTCGGATTGTAGGTGTAATCGGGATCGAAGGCGACGCCCTTCACCTTGGTGTCGCCGCTGGGCGCCGGCTTCTCGGCGCTGCCGATCGAGGCGGGATAGTAGGCCAGGAGCTTCCCGTTGGCATCGAAGGCGCGGACGTCTCGGCTCGACTTGTCGACCTCGATGCGCTCCACTTTCGGTTCCTGAGGAAGGTCCTTGCCCTTCGGCTTGTCCAGGCCCATCGGATCCACGGCCGCGACCACGATCGTCGTTCCCGCCTTGTCGAGGGGCTTGCCGGGGTTGAGGGCGCTGACGAGATCGCGGCCCATGTGGAAGCGCTCGGCCAGCATCTCGCGGGGGTTGGTGTAGTCCAACGCCTTGAGATCGGCCTGCTCCTCCATCTTGGGCGGGATCCGGTCGACATAGGGTCCCGACGCGTCGGAATCCGTGACGGTATAATCCGTCACGACCGGTTTATCGCTGGAGGCCTGGAGCTTGTCCCAGACCTCCTGCGTCAACGCCTGCGTGGCGGGAAGACCCTGTGCCACCGCGAACGCCGAGAGCGCGCGCCGGTAATTGTCGCCTTTCAGGCCGTCGATCGCCCCGGGATAGAAGTGCGCGCGATCGAGCAGGACCTGCGCCTTGATGATCAGCGCGTCGGGCTTTTCGTCGGAAGCCTTGATCCTGCGCGCCCGGGCTCCGGATTTCGATCCGTTGGCCTTGCCGGAGTCGGGGGAGGCCAGGGATGCGGCATTCACCGCATCGGCGGTGAGCGGCGCCTTCTGAGGCGTTTGCTCCTTCTTGACCTTGGCCGGCCGCGCCGCCGCGCCATGTGCGGCGACGCAACTCGCCAGGAGAGCCACGCAAACCGGCCGCCAGGATGTCGGGATCATCGACGTCGTCATTCCCGGGAGCGGGCGCGCTCCCGAGCCATGAAATGCCGAGTCCGCCGGAACGTTCCACGCGAGGCTATTCGCAGAGACGGTGACCGGCGCTGCGCTCGCGCTCGTCGAAGTGGAGATGGTTGGCATGGGCCGCGTTCGTGCCCGGCCCGAGGACGGTCCGAAAGAAGCCGCAAGCCTTGGTTCGGACCGAACCGAGGAACTGCGCCTCCTCCGATCCGTCGGGCATCGCCTTCACGGGGATGGTCGCGCGGCCCGCAAAAGTAAAACCCATGATGTCGGCGGCGTTGGCGAAGGCGTGCTCGCTCAGCTTGGCATCGAGGTCGTGGTTCTGGCCGCGGCACACATAGGACCCGCCGAGTTCGAGGCCGGTCAGCGGATGCTTCAGAGTCCGCTCGGCCTCGACCTGCACCTCGGTGACCCAGCGCGCCAGCGCTTCGGCGGCGCGGCAGGTCAGCGTCGCGCCCTGGGGCAGCGCAACCCCGTCGGCGAACCGCGTCACCTTGAGCGGCAGCGGTGCGGTGCATTGCCCCTCCGCGATGGGTGGTAGCGGCTCGAAATCGACGCCGAGCCGCTTCAGTCGCGTCCGACAGGCCGTATCGTCCGGCGGCGCCACCTTGAGGGCCAGGGCCGCCTCGCCCGTCAGTTCCGGAGGGCGCCCCGGCGGTGTCGGCGGCGGCGACGGAATCTCAGGTCTGGCCGTTTCGGTCGGCCTCTCGCCGCCCGCGTCCTTCGTCGGCTCCTTGGCTGGTAGTGAGACGGCCGGCGTCAGTTCCGGCGGACGGGCCGGCGGCGTCGGGAGCGCCAACTCCGCAGCGGCGGGCGGCTTTAACGCGTCGGGGCGCTCCGGGGGCAGAGGCGGCGGGGTCGGAACCGTGGGGGCCGGTGCCTCGGCCGCCTGGCTTCGCGCGATCGGAAACAGGCAGAGCGCATGGGCGAGGGCAGCGCCCGCCAGGAATGCGGACGGTCGGCGGATCGACAGGATACGTCCCGGCATGGGGCCTCGAAGCGTGGGCGTGGGCCTCTACAAACGAGCGAGACGCCATTCGGATCGCACCCGACCGGTTGACGGCCGCGTCGAACGGGCCACTGTCTTCCCGATCGTGCCCCTGCACCCCATGTCGGCGCGCTGGCGGGGCGATGGGATTCGCCGTCGCGGGGACGTACCGTTGAGGATCGCATGTCGGACGCAGTAGAGGCCGGGCTTCCGAGCCTGCCGCAGGACAATCCTTTCCGCGAGGCGCACTGGAGCACACCGCACGGACTTCCGCCCTTCGATCGGATCCGTCCGGAGCATTACAGCCCGGCCTTCGACGCGGCCCTCGCCGTTCACGACGCGGAGATCCGCGCCATCGCGACCCGGACGGACCCGGCCACCTTCGGCAACACCGTGGAAGCGATGGAGCGGGCCGGCCTCGCCCTCGATCGCGTGGCCGGCGTGTTCTACAACCTGACCGGCAGCCACACGAATCCCGAGTTGCAGGCCATCGAGCGGGAGATCGGTCCGAAGCTCGCCCGGCACGGCAGCGCCATCTACCTGAATCCCGACCTCTGGGCGCGGATCTCGGCGATCGAGGCCGAGGGTCTGGGTCCGGAGGAGCGCCGGGTGCTCGACCGGTATCGGATCCGCTTCCGGCGGTCGGGCGCCGATCTCGGCCCCGACGCCAAGGCCCGCATCGCCGAGATCGCGGCCCGGATGTCGGAGCTGGGCACCCGATTCAGCCAGAATCTCCTGGCGGACGAGAGCAGCTTCACGCTTCCGCTCCAGGGCGAGGAGGATCTGGCGGGACTGCCGCCGTTCCTGCGCGCCGCCGCGGAGAGTGCCGCCAGGGAGCGCGGTCTCGACGGCCACGTCATCACGCTGTCCCGCTCGCTGATCGAGCCGTTCCTGGTCTTCTCGACCCGGCGCGACCTGCGTGAGCGCGCCTACGCGGCCTGGACGCGCCGCGGCGAGAACGGGGGTGCCACCGACACCCGCGCGATCATCGCCGAAATCATCCGGTTGCGGGCCGAGCGTGCGCGTCTGCTCGGATTCGAGAGCTTCGCGCATTTCGCCCTCGACGATACCATGGCGGCGAGCCCCGATGCCGCAACGGGGCTGCTGCGCGATGTCTGGACGCCGGCCCGTGCACGGGCGGCCGACGAGCGCGACCGCCTTCAGGCGACGATCCAGGCGGAGGGCCATGACTTCGCCCTCCAGGCCCACGATTGGCGGCACTACGCCGAGAAGGTCCGGCGCGCCGAGCACGACCTCGACGAGAGCGAGATCAAGGCCTACCTGCCCCTCGAGCGCATGATCCAGGCGGCGTTCGACACCGCCACGCGGCTGTTCGGCCTGACCTTTTCGGAATTGTCCGACGTCCCCCGGTATCACCCCGACGTCCGCGTCTGGCGGGTTGGCAATCCCGACGGTTCGGAAGTCGGCCTGTTCCTCGGCGATTACTTCGCCCGCGCGTCGAAACGGTCCGGCGCCTGGATGAGTGCGTTCCGCTCGCAGGAGCGCCTGAACGGGCCGGTCACGCCGATCATCGTCAACGTGATGAACTTCGCCAAGGCGCCCGACGGCGAGAGTACGCTGCTGTCCTTCGACGACGCCCGCACGCTGTTCCACGAATTCGGCCACGCCTTGCACGGTTTGCTGTCGGACGTGACGTACCCGCTTCTGTCCGGGACGGCGGTGTCGCGCGACTTCGTAGAGCTGCCCTCGCAGCTCTACGAGCACTGGCTGGAGCAGCCGGAGGTTCTGCGCACTCACGCTAGGCACCATCGCACGGGCGAGCCGATGCCCGACGCCCTTTTGCAAAAGCTGCTGGCGGCGCGGACCTACAATCAGGGTTTCGCCACGGTGGAATACACCGCCTCGGCAATCGTCGACATGACGCTGCACCTCTCGGCCGACGGCGAGGCCGGACTCGACGTGCCCGCCTACGAAGCCGAGGCGCTGCGGCGGATCGGCATGCCTTCCGAGATCAGCATGCGGCACCGGACGCCGCACTTCGCCCACATCTTCTCAGGGGACGGCTACGCGGCGGGCTACTACAGCTATCTCTGGTCGGAAGTCCTCGACGCCGACGCGTTCGACGCGTTCCGCGAGGCCGGCGACATCTTCGATCCGGACACGGCCCGACGGTTGCGGACCTTCGTCTACGGTGCCGGCAACCTGCGCGACCCGCGCGAAGCCTACACGGCCTTCCGGGGGCGGATGCCGAGCATCGAGCCGCTCCTGAAAAAGCGCGGTCTGGCGGCGAGCACCGCCGGCGCGCGGTAAGGGTTTCGTAAACAAACGTCCTTAACGAACGCTTGCAGCGGGATCCCGCGAGCGGAGTTCGGGGCGATGACGAAGATCGAGGCCATGCCAGCGGTGTCGCCGGCCGACCTGCTCAAGGCTGTCGTGACCGGTAAGGAGGCGCCGGCAGCGGCCGTGGGCGAAGCCACGGTGGCGCCCGCCGCCGGGCTCACCGCGTTCTCGGCTTTGCGGACCATCGATCCGAAGCGTCTCGCGCTTCCGGGTGCGGCGCTGGCGATCGGCGCTCTCCTGGGCGGGGGCATGATCGCTCTGGCCCGCCCCGCATCCGTCCAATCCGACGCGATCGCGGCGCTCGGCACGACCCTCGATGCCGGCCGGACCGAGACTGCGCGGCTCGCGAGCGACATCGCACAGCTTCACACCGTGCTGGCCGATCTGCGCGCCTCCACGGATGCCGCGCGGAAGGAGGCTGCGACGCGGAGCAGCGCCCTCGGCGAACGCATCGCTCAGGTGGACAAAAATCTAGGCTCTAAGAGCGCCGCCCTCGGCGAGCGTCTCGAGCAGGTCGAGCGCGAGCACAACACCCGGCTCGCCGGCCTCGCCGCCCAGCTCGACCGGCGGACGGCGGCGGCGCCGACCGTCACCAAGGCGGAACCGACGCAGACGGGAAGTCTCGCCGAGCCCCCCCGCAACGTCGAAACGAAGCCGGAGGTGAAGGTCGCGGACGCCAAGGTCGCCGACCAGAAGGTGAAGCCGGCAGCGACCGACAAGCCGCCCGTCATCGACGGCTGGGCGTTGCGCGACGTGTACGAAGGAACCGCGATCCTCGAAAACCGCCGTCGCCGCCTGGTCGAGGTCTCGCCGGGGGACATTCTGCCGGGTGTCGGTCGCGTCGAAGGTGTCGAGCGGCACGGTCGGGAATGGGTGGTGGTGACACGCCAAGGCTTGGTCACGCCACAACCCTGGTAGGGCGGCCGAACAGCCGGCTGCGCGTCAGCGGCCTGGGCAGGCGGTCGGAGCCAGCTCGCCGGGAGCGATCGGGAAGCGAGGCTCGATTGTCATCGGATCAGCGAGGGCGGAGGCGCGCTCGGCCCGCAGCCGTCCGTGCCTCAGAGCTCGGGTTTGTGCCGCCCGAGTGGGATGCAGGATCGCCGCGAGCAGAGCCTGCCCTTCGAACTCGCTGTCCAGATTCTTTGCTTCGAAGACGGGCATGGCCGGCCTGCATGAGTGCGGACGCGGACACTGCCAAAGGCGTCGATCCGGACCGCATCCCGAATAACGGGGATGGCGTGGACAGGTTCCGTCAAGCTTTCGCTCCGAAACCACTTTTTTACGTTCGTCCAGGCGCATCCCGAATGCAGTGCGGCGACGCACATCGATTGTCTGGTCAGACGAACTGGTTGAGGCCGGGGATCGAGCCGATGATCGGACCCATCGCGTCCTCGCCCACCTTCTCGCGGCCGAAGGCAAACAGCTCCTGGCCGAGCGGCTGCATCTGACCCATCGGCACGCCGGCGGACATCAGCTTCTGCCCGAGGGCCATGACGCCGCCGCCGCCCATCATTCCGCCGAGCATGCCCATTAGGCCGCCGCCCCCGCCCTCGCCGGCATTCGATTCGGCGATGAGCGACTCGGAGCCCGGCAGCGCGGCCAGCAATTGGCCGACCTCGTCCTCGGGTCCTTCCTTCTGCAGGAAGGCCAGGATGTGCCCGATGGCGCTCTGAGCGGTCGCAGTGTCGAGCCCGGTGCGAGCGGTGACGCGGGCGAGCAGTTCGTCCATGGCGATAATCTCTTCGGAACGTTTCGAGACGTCCTTCGACTCTGAGGCCGCGGAAATCAAGCGCCCGACCAGACTCCCCGGAAAAACTTCCCGTGTCGCCGATTCCAGTGCCTGACGGGGGGGCACGGCTGCAGCGCTATCGTCACCGAAATGCTCGTCGCCGGACAGGCCGGCGGGCGACGCAAACTCGAATTGTTGTCCCGCGCTGTCACACGGTGACGCAGCGTGCGACCTCGCCAAGCCGTGCCCCTTCCGATAGAGCCTTCTGTCAGTCTCGAACCGTTCCAGACCGCCGGGGCGGGCGATCCAGGGAGTTGTCGGACCATGCGGGTCGGCCTGTTCGTGCCGTGCTACGTCGATGCCTTCGAGCCCGAGGTTGGGATCGCCACCCTCGAATTGCTTGAGCGGCTGGGCTGCACGGTAGAGTATCCGTTCGATCAGACCTGCTGCGGCCAACCGATGACCAACACCGGTTGCCACGCTGAGGCGGCAGCGACCGAGGCCCTGTTCGTCAAGAATTTCTCCGGCTTCGACTACGTCGTCGCGCCATCGGGATCCTGCGTGCATCAGGTGCGCGAGCACCTGACCGCGATCCCGCAGACCGACGCGGTGCGCCACGTCCGTGCCAGCACCTACGAGCTTGTCGAGTTCCTCCACGACGTCCTGAAGGTCGAGGCGTTGCCCTGGGCGAATTTTCCTCACAAGGTCGCCTACCACACGAACTGCAACGCCCTGCGCGGCATCCATCACGCGCGACCGTCGGAGCTGGTGAAGCCGTACTTCTCCAAGCCCCTCGACCTCCTGCGCCTGGTGAACGGGGTCGAACTCGTCGATCTGGCCCGTCCGGACGAGTGCTGCGGCTTCGGCGGCACGTTTTCGGTGTTCGAGCCGGCGGTCTCGGCCAAGATGGGCTACGACAAGGTCGCCGATCAGAACCGGGCCGGTGCCGCATACGTCGTCTCGGCGGATTCCTCGTGCCTGATGCACCAGAAAGGCTGCGCCGAACGCCTGGGCCTGCCGCTGAAGTACATCCACATCGCGCAGGTGCTGAACGGAGCCACGGCATGAGCGTCGAGGATCTCAATCCACGCGAGGCCGAGGGCGTCATCCATCCCGAGGTGCGTGCCCGCGACGACGAGAGCGCGCGGGCGCCGGACGGCCGGCGTCTCCAGCACGCCGAGGCCGCATCGAAGCCGATCCGCGCGCCGCAGATCCGCGAGCCCCAGCCTCGCGGGGCGAAGGTCCGTGGCGACCGGCCGATCGATCAAGCGGAGGCCGCCGAGCGGTTCCTCGCCGCGCCGCTGCATCAGGCGGCCCACGACGAGCGCCTGTGGGACCTGCGCAAGAAGCGCGACGCCTCGGCCCACGGCATCCCCGAATGGGAGGAGCTGCGGGACCTCGCCTCGCAGATCAAGACGCACACCCTCAGCCACCTCGATCAGTACCTCGAACAGTTCGAGGCTGCCGCGAAGGCGAACGGCGTGCACGTCCACTGGGCGAAGGATGGCGCCGATCACAACCGGATCGTCCTCGAGATCCTGCGGAGCCACGGCGCCAGGACGCTGGTGAAGTCGAAATCGATGCTCACCGAGGAGTGCGGCTTTCGCCATCACATGGCGGCCAACGGCATCGAGGTGATCGAGACCGACCTCGGCGAGCGGATCCAGCAGCTCGACAACGAGGAGCCGAGCCACGTCGTCGCCCCGGCGGTCCACAAGACGCGCATGGACGTGGCCGAGGTCTTCGCCAAGACTCTCGGCACCGACCCCGACAACGACGATGCCCATTACCTCGCCGAGAGCCAGCGCGAGACGACCCGGCCCTACATCCTGCAGGCGGATGCCGGGATGACCGGCTGCAACTTCGCCATCGCCGAGACCGGCGCGGTGGTCACCTGCACCAACGAGGGCAACGCCGATCTCTCCGGCAACGTCCCGCCGCTGCAGATCCACTCGATCGGCATCGAGAAGATCATCCCGAGGACCGAACATCTCGGCATCTTCATCCGCCTGCTCTCGCGCTCGGCGCTGGGCTCGCCGATCACGCAGTACACCTCGCATTTCCGCGGACCCCGCACGGGCACCGAGATGCACATGGTGCTGGTCGACAACGGCCGCTCGGAGCGGCTGGGCATGGAGGAGTTCTGGACCTCCCTGAAGTGCATCCGCTGCGGCGCCTGCATGAACACCTGCCCGGTCTACCGTCGCTCGGGCGGCCTCTCGTACGGGGCGACCTATTCGGGGCCGATCGGGCTGATCATCGATCCGACCTTCAACAAGCGGAAATACTCGACGCTTCCGTTTTCCTCTACGATGAATGGCTCCTGCACCAACGTCTGCCCAGTGAAGATCAACATTCACGAGCAGATCTTCGCGTGGCGGAAGGTGCTGGTCGAGGAGCACCAGATCCCGGCGCTCAAGCAGGGCATGATGAAGGCGGCAGGCGCCGTGCTGTCGCGGCCGGCCGCCTACCGGGCGGCGATCGGTGCGGCGGATTCCGCCCTCAAGGTCCTGCCGCGCTTCGCGGTCTACAATCCGCTCAACACCTGGGGGAAGAAGCGCGAGATGCCGGAGGCGCCGCGCCAGACCTTCCACGCCTGGTACAAGCAGAACCGCATGAAGGACACGGGTCGATGAGCGCCCGCGACGGGATCCTGGCCGACATCCGCAGGAACCGCCCGGCGGGTGACTACCCGCTGCCGGAGCTGCCGCTGTTCGCTCCGCTCGTCGGCGACGACCTGGTGGCCGAGTTCGGCGAGCGGCTGAAGCGGATGGGCGGCCGGGTCGCGGAGCCCGGCACCGGCGACGTCTTCGCCGGCGTGCGCGACCGCCTCGACACCGCGAAGATCGTCGCATCCGCGGTGCCGGAACTGACCGGCAACCGCGACCTGCGGACGGTGCGCGCGCCGCAGGAGGTCGAGGACGTCGACGTGGCGGTGGTCCGTGCTGTGTTCGGCATCGCCGAGACCGGCTCGGTCCTGTTCACACAGGACCAGCTGATCGTGAACGCCGTGGCCTATCTCGCCCAGCACCTCGTCGTTTTGCTGGATCCGGCCGACATCGTGACGAACGTGCAGGCGGCCTATCGGCGGCCCGAATTCGGACGCGCGGCCTATGCCGTGCTGCACACTGGCCCGTCGGCCACCGCCGATATCGAGGGCGTCCTGATCCACGGGGCGCAGGGCGTCCGCTCGCTGACCGTCCTGATGCTGCCGCGAGCGGCCTGAGCTGGAACAGGCGATCGGGCGCGGCCCTTGCTTGAGTTGCCGATAGGCCGCCATCCGGCAAGGAGATCCGATGCGCTATACTCTGGGTTGTAGTCTGTCCTACAACATCCTCTCCGACACGACCTTCATCTTCAACCTCGAAGTGGCGAAGCTGAAGAGCATCGAGATCCTCAGCGAGACCCTGGTTCTGACGCCGAATCTGAAGCGCGACATCTACGTCGCGCCCGATCAGCGCAACCGGTACCTGGGCGTCAACGTGCCCACCGGCCCGTTCGCTCTGGAATACAACGCGGAGGTTGACCTCACAGTGCACCGGGCCGACCCGGCGACCATCAGCGAGACGCCTGTCGGGCAGCTGCCCCTCGACATCCTGCCGTTCCTGCTTCCGAGCCGCTTCGTGTCCTCGGACAGGCTCACGCCCTTCGCACAGGCCGAATTCGGAGCTCTTCCGAAGGGGCATGCCCGCGTGAACCAGATCTGCAACTGGATCCACGATCACATCGCCTATCAGCCCGGAACCAGCGACGGCGAGACGACGGCGCACGAGTCGCTGCTGAAGCGGGCCGGCGTATGCCGCGACTTCGCGCATATCGGGGCCGCCTTCTGCCGAGCGCTCGGCATCCCGGCCCGTTTCGTCAGCTGTTACGCCCACGGGCTCGTCCCGAGCGATTTCCACGCGGTCTTCGAGGCCTATCTCGACGGCCGCTGGTGGCTGTTCGACGCAACCCGGCAGGCCGATCTGGACGGTCTCGTGCGGATCGGCGTCGGCCGCGACGCCGCCGAGATCGCCTTCTCGACGCCCTTCGGCAACATGCAGCCGGTCAACCAGCAGGTCCGGATCCAACGCTCCGACGGGCAGGGCAGCCCGATGCCGCGCACGGTGGACGCCATCTCGACCGAGATACCGGCGCCCCATGCCGGGGCCGCCTGAGCGCGCAATCCGCACGGGATCACGCCCTCCTGTCATCCGGTGATCCTGTCATGAGGTACGCGTCGGTCCGCCGTCGAACCGGGCGGCCATGGTGTTGCCGACCGTATATCCGCGCGGGCCGCTGCCGCGCCCGTCCGTAATCCGGCGCGATCGCGGCCTGCCGGCCTAGCTTGATCACGGCGCCGCCTGGGTAGGGTGAGCGCGAACCACATCCCGATCGCGGAGAGCCTCGACCTTGAGACGGTCGGGACCCGCGCTGTTGGATCCTTCACCAACTAAAACGTCGTTCCGCGGGCGCTCGACGCGAAGCGCGCAAGTCGCGCTCCGAATAGAACCCCTCTGAATTGCTTCACATGACCGGGACACATCGGAAAAGAGCCGAGCCAAGCGCGGTGACACGTCGCGACCTGATCAAGCATCCGACGGCTCCGACGAGATTGTCCTTCGTCGCGTTCCCGCGTGCGAAATGGCCTCAAGCGTGGCTGTGGCGGGGTCGCAACACCGTAAAACGATCCCGGCTTGGCCCCGAGACCTGCCCGTAAACGCCGCGATCCCGCCATAGTCCGGGCTCACCTCAACATCCGCGGTAAACGGCAATTTCGACAACGATTTACCGTTTAGAAACGAGGACTTCCCGAGCACGCGGACGGATCACCCGGCGCTTCGCGAACGGCGACGCGCTGCGGTCCAACGCACCCTCGGGATCGGCTGTGCGAAGGCTTGGTCTGGGGTCATGGTGACGCGTTTGAACGACAAGTCGAAGCTGCCGAGCCGCCACGTCACGGAGGGGCCGGACCGCGCCCCGCATCGCTCGTATCTCTACGCCATGGGTCTGACCCGCGAGCAGATCCATCAGCCGCTGGTCGGCGTCGCGTCCTGCTGGAACGAAGCCGCGCCCTGCAACATCTCGCTGATGCGCCAGGCCCAGGCGGTCAAGAAGGGCGTCGCCGCGGCCCACGGCACGCCGCGCGAGTTCTGCACCATCACGGTCACGGACGGCATCGCCATGGGCCATGGCGGCATGCGCGCCTCGCTGCCGTCCCGCGAGGTCATCGCCGACTCGGTCGAGCTRACCATSCGCGGYCACGCCTAYGAYGCCCTCGTCGGGYTGGCCGGATGCGACAAGTCSCTRCCSGGSATGATGATGGCGATGGTGCGCCTCAACGTKCCSTCGATCTTCATCTATGGCGGCTCGATCCTGCCCGGCTCGTTCCGCGGCAAGCCGGTCACCGTGCAGGACCTGTTCGAGGCGGTGGGCAAGGTCGCGGTCGGCGACATGAGCCTGGAGGATCTCGACGAGCTGGAGCAGGTCGCCTGCCCGTCGGCGGGCGCCTGCGGCGCGCAGTTCACCGCCAACACCATGGCGACCGTCTCCGAGGCGATCGGCCTGGCGCTGCCCTATTCGGCCGGCGCCCCCGCGCCCTACGAGATCCGCGACAAGTTCTGCGCGACCGCCGGCGAGAAGGTGATGGAGCTGCTGGCCAAGCAGATCCGCCCGCGCGACATCGTCACCCGCAAGGCTCTCGAGAACGCCGCGACCGTGGTGGCCGCCTCCGGCGGTTCGACCAACGCGGCATTGCACCTGCCGGCGATCGCGCACGAGTGCGGCATCGAGTTCACGCTGTTCGACGTCGCCGAGATCTTCCGCCGCACCCCCTACATCGCCGACCTGAAGCCCGGCGGGCGCTACGTCGCCAAGGACATGTTCGAGGTCGGCGGCATCCCGCTGCTGATGAAGACGCTCCTCGACCACGGCTTCATGCACGGCGACTGCATGACGGTGACCGGTCGCACCATCGCGGAGAACATGGACCGCGTGACCTGGAATCCGGACCAGGACGTGGTCTACCCGGCCAATCGCCCGATCACCCCGACCGGCGGCGTCGTCGGCCTCAAGGGCAACCTCGCCCCCGAGGGCGCCATCGTGAAGGTCGCGGGCATACCGGCCGAGAAGCAGGTCTTCACCGGCCCGGCTCGGGTGTTCGACGGCGAGGAAGCCTGCTTCGAGGCCGTGCAGACGCGCGCCTACAAGGAGGGGGAGGTGCTCGTCATCCGCTACGAGGGTCCGCGCGGCGGCCCCGGCATGCGCGAGATGCTCTCCACCACGGCCGCCCTCTACGGCCAAGGCATGGGCGACAAGGTGGCGCTCATCACGGACGGGCGCTTCTCCGGCGCGACCCGCGGATTCTGCGTTGGCCATGTCGGCCCGGAGGCGGCTGTCGGCGGCCCGATCGGCCTGATCCGCGACGGCGACATGATCACCCTAGACGCCATCCAGGGCACGCTCAGCGTCGCCTTGTCGGATGAGGAGCTGGCCGAGCGCGGGAAGGCCTGGACGGGGCGGCCCAACACAGCGACCTCGGGCTATCTCTGGAAATACGCGCAAGGTGTCGGGCCGGCCCTGTATGGCGCCGTGACCCATCCGGGAGGTGCCAAGGAGACGCAGAGCTATGCGGACGTCTAGGACTGACCTCAGCCGGCGCAGGGCGTCGGCCGGGGCGGGTCCCGGTCGGTTCAGAGGCGGCTTCAGATGCACCGCCGCGGCCCTGACGCTCGCCCTCTGCGCCGTCCCGACGGCCGCGCCCCGGGCGCTCGACGCCAATGTCCGCACGCCGGTGCAGGTGCCGGTGGCGGACAAGAGCTATCGCTCGGCGAAGGATGCGCTCAGGGCCGGCGTGCGTGAGTACAATGCCGGCGACAAGCAGGGTGCGGCCCGTGCCCTCGAGTACGCGGCCGGCCAGGGCCACGCCCTGGCCTTGTGGAAGCTCGGCCGGATGTATGCCGAGGGCGACGGCGTGCCCCACGACGACCTGAAGGCCTTCGAGTTCTTCTCCCGGATCGCGGATGCCAGCGCCGACGACGGGCCTGATCCGCAGAATTCCGCGGTTCTCGGCAGTGCCTTCACGGCGCTGGGCACCTACTTTCTGGAGGGGATCAAGGGCACTTATGTTCGCCCGAATCCCGAGCGTGCCTACGATATGTTCAACTACGCGGCGTCGTACTATGGCGACCCGAACGCGCAGTACAATCTGGCCCGGCTCTACCTCGACGGCACCGGCGTCGAGGCTGATCCGCGGCAGGCGGCACGCTGGTTCAACTTGGCGGCCGAGAAGGGCCACCATCCGGCCCAGGCCCTGCTCGGCGACATGCTGGTCAACGGCCTTGGCGGCATTCCGGTCCAGCGCGTGAGAGGGCTGATGTGGCTCTCCCTCGCGCGGGAGGGGGTGGAGAGCCGCAAGGACGACTGGATCGTCGCGCTGTACGACAAGAACTGGGCCGCCGCGAACGAGGATGACCGCGCCGAAGCCCAGACGCAGCTTCAGACGGTGGGCTCCATCCGGCGGCGGCGCTGATCGCCGCCGGATGAAGCCGGCCCTGATCGCGGCCCGGTCGTGATCGACTTTCGACCCATGTCCTGACGGCTCGCGTTCGCCGAACCGTCAGCCACATCTGCGGCGAGCGTCCATGCGCGGGGGATCAGCCCTTCCTGGCGTCCATGGCGGCCTTGAAGGACGACCGCGCTAGCGTCTCGGCGACGTAAGCCGCGAGCTTCGGCCAGCGATCGGCGTCGATCTGGGCCTTTGCCAGCTGGAAATTGTAGAACCCGGTCGCGATCGAGATGTCGGCGATGCTGAAGGCGTCGCCCACGAGGTACGGACCCGAGATCTGTCCTTCCAGATAGTCGAAGATCGGCGGCAGATCCTTGTCGAGCGCCTTGGTCACCGCACCCTCATCGGTGGGCTGCTTCATCATGTTAGGCTTCAGCACGCGCTCCACGAAGGGCACGATCAGCTTGCCGAAAAGTTCGGTATCGCCAAACTTGTCGAACCAGACGGCGCGGCCGAGGTCCTTCGGATCGACCGGTGCGAGAGCCGGGGACGGATGTTTGCGCTCGATGTACCAGAGGATCGCCGACGAGTCGGCGAGCCGGAAACCGTCATCCTCGATGGCCGGGATCTTTCCAAGCGGGCTGGCCGCCTGGAAATCCGGATCCGGAGCGTGGAACATGACGGGCCTGTGCTCGTAGGCGACGCCCTTCTCGGCGAGGGAGACCAGGACTTTGCGGACGTAAGGCGAGTAGCCGGTGCCGTAGACGATCAAGCGTGACTCCTGTGTTCGGCGGTGCGGCGGCATACGATCCGCCGGTGCCGCCCTCTACATAGGGCTGTCCGTCACGCTGCCGAAAGCTCCGCCGTCACCGGCACGTGGTCCGAGGGCTTCTCCAGGCCGCGCAGGTGTTTCTGCACCGAGGCCGAGACCAGCCGGTCGGCGGCCTGCGGCGAGAGCAGCAGGTGATCGATGCGGATGCCGAAGTTCCGCTGCCAGCAGCCGGCCTGGTAGTCCCAGAAGGTGAAGAGCCCGTCACGCGGGTCGCAGGCACGCAGACCGTCGGTGTAGCCTTCGGCGAGCAGCGCCCGGAATGCGGCCCGGCTCTGCGGCAGGAACAGCGCATCCGTACGCCACGCTTCCGGATCGGCCGCGTCGGCGGGCTCCGGGATGACGTTGTAGTCGCCGGCCAGCACCACGGGGATCTCGTCCTGCATGAGGGCGCGGGCGTGCAGTCGAAGCCGTTCCAGGAAGGCCAGCTTGTAGGGGTATTTCGGGCTGTCCACCGGGTTGCCGTTGGGCAGGTAGATCGAGGCGACCCGCACGGGCTTCGAGTCCGAACCGGAGATCAGCGCCTCGATGTAGCGGGCCTGCTCGTCGTCGCCATCGCCGGGCAGACCGCGCCGGACCTCGCTCACCGCCAGGGGGGCGCGGACCAGCAGGGCCACGCCGTTATAGGCCTTCTGGCCCAGGGTCTCGACGGCGTAGCCTGCGCCCTCGACCTCGGCGCGGGGGAACGCCTCGTCCTGGCATTTCAACTCCTGAAGGCAGACCACATCGGGTTTCGCCTCCTCGAGGAAACCGAGCAGGTGCGGCAGCCGCTGCTTGATCGAATTGACGTTCCAGGTCGTGATCCGCATCGCTTCGCTTCCGGTCGCCGCCGCGCCGTCATCCGCGCTTCGCCGCGCGCTGACAAGGCCATCCCGGCGCAAGGACGGGGATCTAGGGTCCGCCGATGGATTGGTTCGAGCCGGTGAGCGCCTATTGCGAGCGGGGTGGCCCTCAATTCTGGGCCGAGCCGGCCAATGCCCTGTCGAACGTGGCCTTCCTCCTGGCCGCCGCGGCGGCGGCGCGCCGCGCAGCTACGGCTACCCCGACCGACCGGTCCTGCCTCGGCCTCTCCGCGCTGATCGCGGTCGTGGGCGTGGGCTCGTTCCTGTTCCACACCCTGGCGGTCTACGGGGCGATGCTCGCCGACGTGATCCCCATCGCGCTGTTCATCTACGCGTATCTCGCCCTCGCGCTGCACCGATTCCTTCGCCTCCCGCCGGTCCGTGTCGCGGCGGCGACCGGTGGCTTCGCCCTGTTCGGCTTCGCACTGACGCCGATGCTCGACGGGCTAACCGGCCTCGACGTCGCGCAGCTGACCAACGGTTCCATCGATTACCTGCCAGCTCTAGTTGCGCTGTTCGGGGTGGCGTGGGCGGCGGCGCACCGTCCCGAAGAGCGCTTCGTGGGAACGGGGCGGCGGCTTGCCGGCATCGGCATGCTCTTCCTGATGTCGCTCGCCGCGCGGACTGCCGACTGGGCGGCTTGTGCGATCCTGCCGACGGGCACGCACCCGCTCTGGCATGTGCTGAACGCGGCCGTCCTCTACGCCCTTGTGGCCACCGCGGTCCGTCACCGCCAGACGGCCGGGTGAGCCGGTCGACGCCCGTGTCTTTCCGGCCCGGGCAGGATCGGCAGCGCATCAGGGCGGAAGGGACTTGCGCGCCATCGCGGTCCGAGACGACTGCCGGCGACAGGCGCGAGGCCGCACAGCGACGCGCAGGGCGGAAGCGCGTATGGAGCCGGTGCATGGCTTCGCCCCACCCACCCTCCGTCGGACGGCCCGCAGATTGGTTCGGCTTCGCCCGCAGTTTCGTCGTCGGCGCCATCGTCACGGGCGTGGCGGCGATCGCCTTCGTCACGGCCACTGATCCCTACGGTCTGCGGGCAGCCCCCGGCCGTCCGCCGGGGCCGATCATGGACGCCAACCAGCGTCTCTCCTACCCGCAGATCGCCCGCGGCGGCCCATTCGACGCGGCCGTCTTCGGCACCTCGACCGCACGGTTACTCGACCCGCATGCGCTCGATGCCGCGTTCGGCGTCCGGTTCGCCAACCTTGCCGTCAACGCCGCGACGCCCGACGAGCAGATCCGACTGGCCGCCTTGTTCCTGGCGCATCGTCAGGTCCGCGCCGTGCTGTTCGGCCTCGATGCGACCTGGTGCGCCGCCGATCCGCCGATGCGGACGGCCAACGCCTTTCCTGAGTGGCTCTACACCGAGGGAACGCCGGGCGGTCTGCTCCGCCAGATGAACCTGCGCGCCATCACGACGGCCGTCCAGGTGGCTTTCGCGGACCTGGGCCTGGCGAGGCCGAGGATCCGCGGGGACGGCTACGCGGTGTTCACGCCGCCGGAGGAGCGCTACGACCTCGCGCGTGCCCGGGCGCACATCCGCGCGGGCACGGTCGATCCGGCCGCCGCGGACGCCCCCGAGAGCCCCATGCCGGCCCTCGACCGGCTGGACGATCTCCTCGGACGGATCCCGCCGGACGCCCTGAAGCTGGTGGCCTTCATGCCTGTCCATGCCGCGGCTCAGGGGGCGCCCGGCTCACCGGCGGCCCGTCGCGCGGAGGCCTGCAAGGCGCGCACCGCAGAGATCGGTGCGCGCCGGGGCGCCGTGGTGGTGGATTTCCGCCGGATATCGCCGCTCACGACCCAGGACGCCAACTACTGGGACGCCTTGCATTACCGGCTCCCCGTGGCGGCGCGCCTCGTGGCGGACCTGAAGGCGGCCGTATCGACCGGCCTCGACGATCCCGACGGGACCTACCGGGTTCTCACGCCTCCGTAACGCGCTGAGTCAGGCCGAGGCGCGTTCGGCCCTTGCCCAGCCCGCGCGGGTGCCGGCGCAGTAATCCGCGAAGCGGCCGTCCCGGATCGCCGCACGCGCTCCAGCCATCAGATCCTGGTAATAGGCGAGGTTGTTCCAGGTCAGCAGCATCATCCCGAGAATCTCGTTCGACCGCACGAGGTGATGCAGGTAGGCGCGGGAATAATCTCGGGCGGCCGGGCAGGTCGAGGCTTCGTCCAGGGGGGTAGTGTCCTCGGCATGGCGGGCGTTGCGCAGGTTGACGCGACCGTGACGCGTGTAGGCCAAGCCGTGGCGGCCCGCGCGGGTGGGCATCACGCAATCGAACATGTCGATGCCGCGGGCGACCGCACCCAGGATGTCGTCCGGCGTGCCGACACCCATCAGGTAGCGGGGCTTAGCCGTGGGAAGGTGCGGCTCCACGGTCTCGATCATGGCGAACATGACTGCCTGCGGCTCGCCCACCGCGAGACCCCCCACCGCGTAGCCCTTCAGGTCGAGGTCGGTCAGCGCCCGCGCGCTCTCCACCCGCAGGGCCGGGACATCGCCGCCCTGGACGATGCCGAACAGAGCCCGACCGGGCTGCTCCCCGAAGGCGACGCGGCAGCGCTCCGCCCAGCGCAGGGACAGGTGCATGGCCTTCTCGATGGCCGCGTGATCCGCCGGCAGCCGCACGCATTCGTCGAGCTGCATCTGGATGTCGGAGCCGAGCAGCCCCTGGATCTCGATGGAGCGTTCCGGACTCATGTGGTGGGCGGTGCCGTCGATATGCGAGCGGAAGGTCACGCCCTGCTCGTCGATCTTCCGGAGGGCGGACAGCGACATCACCTGGAAGCCGCCGGAATCCGTCAGGATCGGCCGGTCCCAATTCATGAACCGGTGCAGGCCGCCGAGGCGGGCCATGCGCTCCGGCCCGGGCCGCAGCATCAGGTGATAGGTGTTCCCGAGGACGACGTCGGCGCCCAGGTCGCGGACCTGGCCCGGATACATCGCCTTGACGGTCGCGGCCGTGCCCACCGGCATGAAGGCCGGGGTACGGATCTCGCCGCGCGGCGTCGCGATCAAGCCCGTCCGGGCGGTGCCGTCCTGCTTCAGCAGGCTGAAGCCGAAGGAAGTCTCGGTCATGGAAGGTCCGCGCGCGGGCTCGGGAAGAGCAGGCTGGCGTCGCCGTAGGAGTAGAACCGGTATCCGGCCTCGATCGCGTGCGCGTAGGCCGCACGCATCGTCTCCAGGCCGGAGAAGGCCGAAACCAGCATGAAGAGTGTCGAACGGGGCAGGTGGAAGTTGGTCACCAGCGCATCGACGGCGCGGAACCGGTGGCCCGGCGTGATGAAGATCTCGGTTGGCCCCGAGAACGCCGAGAGCGTCCCGTCCGGGGCGGCGGCGCTCTCCAGCAGGCGCAGGGCCGTGGTGCCCACCGCGACGACCCGGCCGCCTGCGGCCCGGGTGGCGTTCAGGGCGTCGGCCGTGGCGGCGTCGAGGATACCGACCTCCGCGTGCATGCGGTGCCCGTCGGTATCCTCGGCCTTGACCGGCAGGAATGTGCCGGCGCCGACATGGAGGGTGACGTGGTGTCGTCGCAGCCCAGCGGCATCCAGATCGGCCAACAGCGCCTCGGAGAAGTGGAGGCCGGCGGTCGGGGCTGCCACGGCTCCCGGATTGCGGGCGTAAACCGTCTGATAATCGGTGGTGTCGCGGGCGTCCGTGGCGCGCTTGCCCGCGATGTAGGGGGGCAGCGGCAGGGCTCCTTCGCGGGCGATGGCGGCGTCGAGCTCGGCGCCGCCCCGGTCGAAGGCCAGGACGATCTCGCCGGCCTCGGCCTTCTCGACCACCGTGGCGGCGAGGGACCCGAATTGCAGCGCGTCGCCGGGCGCGAGGCGTTTGGCGGGTCGCGCGAAGGCGCGCCAGCGGTCGAGGGATTCCCGCAGATGCAGCATGACCTCGGTGCGTTGGCCGGGTGCGCCGGGACGCGTGCGCACTCCGTTCAGCCGCGCGGGGATCACCCGCGTGTCGTTGAAAACCAGCGCGTCGCCGCTCCGCAGGACGTCCGGCAGGTCGCGGACGGCGCGATCAGCCAGCGGCTCACCGGGACGCACCACGAGCAGGCGCCCGGCATCGCGCGGCTCGGCCGGGCGCAGGGCGATGCTGGTCTCCGGCAGCTCGAAATCGAAGAGGTCCACGCGCATCGCCGGTTGCCTGCACTGAACCCGACGCGGTTTCAACCGCGGAACCGTCGGGGAGCACACCCGTTTTCCGCGTCACCGAGACGCCTGAGGCCCCATCGATGCCCCGGTACGCCGTTCGCCCCCGTGACGAGGCCGATCCACGCTGGCCGCTGCCCGGCACCCCCGAGATCGTGCTCAAGGCAGAGGATCCGAAGGCCGCGCGCGCAAAGTTCGAGTCCGCTTATCCGAGCCAACCCTTCGGCAGCCCCGCCGCGCCGGTTCCGAATGCCGGCGCCGGGAGTTTCCGCGGCGACGTGGACGCGCTGATCGTGGCCGAAACGGGCGAGCCGGCCGCCCGGCGGGGTGGTGAATCGTGACGGCGCCGGGCCGCCCCCGCCGGGTCACGTTGGACGGGCAGCTCCTGACCTACTGGGAGCGCGAGGCCGGGCGCCTGGAGGCCCTGGCGGCGGCGGCGCGCTTCGCCTGGCAGCGCCGCCGCTACCTGCGCAAGGCCGAAGCCGCCCGCGCCAAGGCGGAGGTGAGCCGCCGGCGCGAGGCCGCCCGCGGCCAGGATACCGCCGCGGAGACTTAGCCGCGGCTAACAGGTTTTCGATTCCGTCGAACCTTTGCCGTGGCCTTGGCCCTGACAGGTGCCGTATGGGCGCCGCGTCACCGCAACGGCGTACGTCATGGACCGCACCCAGAAAGCCGCACTTCACAGCGCGGGCATCGGACTCGCTGTCACGGCGCTGAAGTTCTACGCCGCGTGGCTCACCGGCAGCCTCGCCCTGTATTCGGATGCGCTGGAGAGCATCATCAACGTGGTCGCGGCGGTGGGCGCCTTCGTGGCCCTGCGTGTCGCCGCACGACCGGCCGACGAGGACCACCCTTACGGGCACCACAAGGCCGAGTTCTTCTCGGCGGTGATCGAGGGCGCGCTGATCATCGTGGCGGCGCTCCTGATCCTCCGCGAATCGTATTTCGGGCTGCTCGTGCCGGTCCCCCTCGACGCGCCGGCCCTCGGTCTCGCGATCAACTTCGCTGCCGGGATCATCAATGCCGCGTGGGCGGTGGCCCTCATGCGTTGGGGCCAGCAATGGCGTTCGCCCGCGCTCATCGCTGACGCGCGCCACATCTTCGCGGACGTCGTCACCTCCTGCGGCGTGCTGGCTGGCGTGGGCGCCGTGGTTCTGACGGGCTATCCGATCCTCGATCCGTTGGTGGCGGGTCTCGTCGCCCTCAACATCCTGTGGTCCGGTTTCCGGATGGTCAGGGAATCCGTCGACGGCCTCATGGACCGGGCCGCACCCCCCGAGATGGTCAGCCAGATCCGCTCGCTCATCTCACAGCACGGGGAGGGGGCATTGGAGGCCCACGACGTCCGCACCCGATCGGCCGGTCAGGCGACCTTCATCGATTTCCACCTGGTGGTGCCCGGCACCATGACGGTCGAGGCTTCCCACGCCATCTGCGATCGGCTGGAGACCGCCCTGGAGACGACGATCCAGGGCGCCGTGGTGACGATCCATGTCGAGCCTGGCGAGGAGGCCAAGGCCCGGGGGCTGCCGGTGCTGTAGGGGTGCGTTCAGCTCCAGGCGTGGAGCGGCGGATTCACGCCGTTCAACGCGTGGTTGCCGATGATCGCGTATTTCCAGCGCACCGGATCGTGCAGCGTGTGGGTACGGGCATTTCGCCAGTGACGGTCGAGGTTCTCCGCGGCCAGCGTGGAACGGGTCCCCGACAGCTCGAAGAGCTTGTTCGACGCTGCCAGTGCCACCTCGGTGGTCAGCACCTTCGCCTCGGCCACGGCGAGCTGCGCGGCCGCCACGCGCGCGGCGTCCGGCCGAGCGACGGCCGCGTCGAGGGCGAGCCCGGCGCGGTCGAGCAGCGCCTCGGCGGCGTGCTGGCGGATGGTCAGGTCGCCGATTGCATGGATCGTGTAGGGATCGTCCGCGGCCCTTTCCAGGCCGCTGTCGATCCAGGGACGGGCCTTCTCGCGAACGAAGCGGATCGTGTCGTCGAGGGCCTCGCGGCCGATCCCGGCGTCCACGGCCGCCTGGATGATCTGGAAGACGGCGCCGTCGGCGGTGGGCGCCTCGTAGCCCTTCCAGGCCGGCACCAGATGGGTCTTGGGCACGCGGACGTCCTCGATCAGCACGGTGCCGCTTGCCGTGCCGCGCTGGCCGAAGCTCGACCAGTCGTCGATCACGGTCAGGCCGGGCGCATCCCGCGCAGCGATGGCGTACCAAGCGCGCCCTTCGGCATCGAGGGCGACGATGGGAACGCTGTGCGCCAGCAGGGCACCGGTGGCGTAGAACTTCTGGCCCCGGACCACGACATGGTCGCCGTCATCGGTGAACCGTGTGTCGAAGTCCGCCGCCCGTTTGGTGCCGCGCTCCGAAAACGCGTTGCCGAACCGCGTGCCGCGCAGCACCTCCCCGAACAGCAGGTGCTTCTGCGCCTCGTTCGACACGGTCCGGATCGCTGCCAGGATTCCGAGATGGTTCTGAGCGATCTGCGCGATGGCTGGGTCGGCGGCTGCCAGGATGGCGATCACCTGGGCGAGCGTCCGGTACGAGATCTCCGGGCCGCCATAGGCCCGCGGCACATTGATCGACCACAGGCCGCTCTGGGAGAAGGCGTCGAGTTCCGCGATCGGCCGCACGGCGTGGCGGTCCCGCTCGGAAGCGCCGGCCCGGAACTCTTCCGCCAGCCGGTGGGCGACGGACAGCGCCTCGGCATCGTCTCGGATCACATGAGCGGGGGAGGGCGGCCGCGCGGGGCCGGGCACGCCCTGGGGGCGCGAGGGTTCGAGCGCGCGCGCATCGACGGCGATGGTCATGGCTCACTCCGGTCTGTCGGGATTCGGATCGCGGTAGGCGGCGGTCAAGCCGCCTCGACGCGCCGGTCGCGGGCGGCCTCAAGGGCGCGGACCCGCGGGATCACGTGCGCGCCGAAATACGCGACGTCCTCCTGGAAATGCAGGAACGCCAGCAGGGCGAGGTCCGCACCCGCATCCTTCAGCGCCACGATCCGTTCGGCGATCTGGTCAGGCGTGCCGATCAGGTTGGTCTTGAAGCCGTCGTTGTACTGGACGAGATCCTCGAAGCTCGACTTCGCCCAGTTGCCTTCCCCCTCCGGTGAGGCCTTGCCGGCATTCTTCACTTCGTGGCCGAAGGCCTTCACGGCGTCCGGGTCGGCATGGTCGATGATCTCCTGGAGGGCGGCGCGGGCCTCCTCCTCGGTGTCGCGGGCGATCACGAAGGCATTCACCCCGATGCGGGGATGGTTGCCCGTCTCGGCCGACTTCGCGCGGATGTCGTCCACCTGGGCGCGGATCGTCTCCGGCGTGCCGCCATTGGTGAAGTACCAATCGGAGACGCGGGTCGCCATGTCGCGAGCCGCCCGGGACGAGCCGCCCTGGAAGATCTCGGGTAACGGCTGCGCGGGCTTGGGCTTCAGGGTGTAGTCGCTGTAGCGATAGAAATCGCCGCGGAAGGTGAAATTGTCCTGCGTCCAGATTCCGCGCAGGCTGCGGATGAACTCCTCGGACCGGCGGTAGCGCTCGTCGTGATCGAGCCAGGGCTCTCCGATCGCGCGAAACTCCCCCGAGAACCATCCCGAGACGATGTTGACCGCGATGCGCCCCTCCGTGAGCTGCGAGATCGTGGCGATCTGCTTGGCGGCGAGCGTCGGATGCCAAGGTCCGGGCAGGAGGGCGGCGATCACCTTGAGCTTGGTCGTCGCGGCCAGGAGCGCATGGCTGATGGCAACCGATTCATGCTGGTTCTCGGCACCGTACCCTGCGGTGAACCGAATTTGCGTCAGGCCGTAATCGAATCCCGCCTCCTCGGCGATCTGGGCCAGCTTCCGATTGTAATCGGCATCCCAGCTCGTCCGCTGGGGTATCTTGCTGATCACCAAGCCCCCGGAGACGTTGGGCACCCAGTACGCGAAGCGGATAGGCTCGCGCGGTCCGTGGTCGAAATGGCTGCTCATTCGGCGTAACCTCAGTTGCGCGACGTCCAGGCGCCGCGTCGTCTTCGGATGATCGACGCGAACTGTATACACAATGCAGGACGCGATCGATCGCTCAAGAACACCGAAAGTATTCCGGGGCGACGACGCGCGGTCAAAGGAATGAGGTGCCGTTTTTCGGCCGATCCGGGCGAGACTGTTCCTTGCCGTAACGGCGAGGCCGCTGCTTTTTTCTAGGCGCCCCGGGCCGCCGATGAATCGTGCAGGCGGCGCCACGCGAAGACCGAAAACACGCCGATCAAGCAGGCGGCGAGGCCGAACCACGTGAACGCGTATTGCAGGTGGTTGTTCGGCAGGTCGACCCGCAATTGGCCGCCGCGGGGCCACGTCGTCTGTCCTGGCACCGCGTCGGCCTCGATCAGGTACGGCGCGACAACCCCGAGGCCGCGGGCCGATGCGATGCCGGCAATGTCCCGGTTGAACCATTCCCCGCGGGCGGGATCCGGCTCCGGCACGAACAGCCCGCGGGCCTCGCTCGCGCGGAGGATGCCGGTGACCGTCGTCGGTCCCTCGATGAGGCCGTCCCGCCGATCGCTCTGCCCCTTGAGTTCGGTCGGAACGAAGCCGCGGTTGATCAGCACCACGCCGCCGTCGTCCCGCTCAAGCGGGGTGAGAACGTAGTAGCCCTGCAGGGCTCGACCCGGCGTCTCGCCGGCCGCGAGGCCGTGCACCAGGGTCTCCTTGTCGTTGCGGAAGCGTCCGGAGACGCGCACGTGGCGAAACTCGTCGCGGCCGGGATCCCAGGCCTCCGGCGCCGGCGGTGCCACGGGTTCCGCCCGGCTCTGCCGGACGATGCGGGCGATGAGGTCTTCTTTCCAGGCCTTCCGCTCGAGCTGCCACGTCCCGAGGCCCAGCAGGATCGCCAGCGCGATCAGCGAGGCGAGCCCCGGCGCCAGGAGGTCGCGCCAGGCGGGCCGGGTCTGTGCAGCCGCGCTCACCGCTCGAAGCGCCCCTCTTCGGCCCGATTGCTGAACTGGAGGGCGATCAGGAGGCCCTTCAGAGGCCGGACCAGGAGCAGGCTGAGGCCGATCGACAGCGTCGCAGCGACCAGCGCATGAACCCAGATCGGCGGCTCGTAGGTGATCTCGAGCCACAGGGCGAGGCCGACGACGATCAGGCCGACGATCGACATCACGAAAAAGGCCGGCCCGTCCGCCGAGTCGAATTTCGCGTAGTCGAGGCCGCAGGCGTCGCAGGCCGGGCGCAGGGTCAGGAAGCCGCGGAACAGATGGCCCTCGCCGCAGCGCGGGCAGCGGCCGCGCAGGCCGGTGGGGATCGGAGGCGGTGGCGCGTAGGTTCGGTCGTCCACAGGCACACTCCAGGGCTGATCCGCGCAGTCCGCGGTCCTGCCGCGTCTGCTCCGTCACATCCGATATGGGGATTTCGAGGGATCGGAAACGCGAAAGGGCGGCCGAAGCCGCCCTTCACAGGTCCGCCATGCAACGGCGGGATGGATCGGCCTCAGTGCGCGGCGCCGTGGAAGACGCCCGAGCCCCACACGTAGATGGCGGCGAACAGGAACAGCCACACCACGTCGACGAAGTGCCAGTACCAAGCCGCGAACTCGAACCCGAGATGCTGGCGCGGCGTGAACTGGCCCGCGTAGGCCCGGAACAGGCACACCGCCAGGAAGATCGTGCCGATGATCACGTGGGCGCCGTGGAAGCCCGTCGCCATGAAGAAGGTCGACGAGTAGATGCTGCCCGAGAAGCCGAATTCGGCGTGGCTGTACTCGTAGGCCTGGCAGGCAGTGAACAGCACGCCGAGGATGATCGTCAGCCACAGGCCGTACTTCAGGCCCTTGCGGTCACCCTCCAGCATCGCATGGTGCGCCCAGGTCACGGTGGTGCCCGAGGTCAGCAGGATCAACGTGTTGAGGAGCGGCAGGTGCCAGGGATCGAACGCCTCGATGCCCTTCGGCGGCCAGACGCCGCCGGTGAACTCCACGCGCGACACCTGGATGGGGTCGGCGGTGTAGAGGGCGGCCTCGAAATAGGCCCAGAACCACGCGACGAAGAACATCACCTCGGAGGCGATGAACATCATCATGCCGTAGCGGTGATGCAGCTGGACGACGCGGGTGTGATCGCCCGAATTCGCCTCGTGCGCCACGTCCTTCCACCACGAGAACATCGTGTAGAGGACGCCGATCGCGCCGGCACCGAAGATGTACGGACCCGGGGACAAGGTGCCGATCTGGAGGCTCTTCATCCAGAAGACCGCACCGAACGCCATCAGGAAACCCGAGAAGGCGCCGATGAGCGGCCATGGGCTCGGGTTCAGGATGTGAAAGTCGTGATTCTTGGCGTGCGCCTCGGCCATCGTCCCGTTGCTCCTCACCCTCGCGCCCTGCGCCGTTACCGGCGTCCGGCCTTACGCTGCTTACTCTTGACCGGGCACGGTCTGCACCACGCCCAAGCTTGTCGGCACGTGTAGGCGGTGCGGGGCCGTGTTGTCACGGTCCCGCGATCAGAAATCGCCCTTCGTGCCCGGTGAACCGGAATTCGCCACCGCCGCGGTGACCGGCTGCCCGTTCTTCGCGGCGAAGTAGGTGTACGACAGCGTCATCTCCGAGAGATGCGCGGTGTTGGAATCATCCCGCACGGCCGGGTCGACATAGAACACCACCGGCACGTCGAGCGTCTCGCCCGGCTGCAGCGTCTGCTCGTTGAAGCAGAAGCAGGCGACCTTGACGAAGTAGCCGCCCATCAGTCCCGGCTGAACGTTGAAGGTCGCGACACCCGTGGACGGCTTGGTGCCGGTGTTCTGCACCCGGAAGAAGACCGTCTTGGTCTCGCCGAGCTTTGCCTCGACGCGATTGGCCTCCGGGGCAAACTTCCAGGGCAGGCCCGGCGCGACGTTCGTGTCGAAATGCACGATCATGCTGTCGTCGGACCGCGTAGCGACGGCAGCGAGGGCCGGTCCCTGACGGGGCGTCCCGTCGTACCCGGTCGCCTTGCAGAACGCGTCGTAGAGCGGCACAGATGCGAAGGCGAGGCCGACCATGCCGACGGCGAGGCCGGCGCAGGCGAGCGCGGTGCGCGTCGCCCCGCGGTTCGGGTTCGGGCGGGGAGCTGTCATCGCGAGCGCCTCAGAGCGGCCGGCTGAGGATCTGCGGCCCGAGCTTGACGATCGTCAGCACGAAGAACAGCAGGACCCAGGCGCCGAGGGCCAACGCGATCGCGACAGAGCGCTTGCGCCGGCGCGCCTCCTCTTCGGGCGTCAGCGGTCGATACTGGATCTCGGGATCCGCCATCGTAATCAGCCCAGCACCGGGTGGAACAGGCCGAAGCTCTGCTCGGCCAGCAGCGCCGAGAACAGCGCGAACAGATACAGGATCGAGAAGCCGAACATGCCCATCGCGGCGCGCTTCTCGGCCTCGCCCTCGCGGTTCCGGAGCACCCGGATGCTGAAGGCCACCATGCCGAGACCGCCCACGAGGCCGATCACCGCATAGATCACGCCGCCGAAGCCCAGGGCCACCGGCGCGAGGCCGAGGGGCGCGAGGAGCAGGGAGTACCATACGATCTGACGGCGGGTGGAGGCCGGGCCGGCGACGTTCGGCATCATCGGGATGCCGGCACGGGCATACTCGTCAGCCTTGATCAGGGCGAGCGCCCAGAAATGCGGCGGGGTCCAGATGAAGATGATGGCGAACAGGACGAGCGACTCGATCCCCACCGAACCGGTGACCACCGCCTGGCCGATGACCGGCGGAAGGGCGCCCGCGGCGCCGCCGATGACGATGTTCTGCGCGGTCGCCCGCTTGAGCCACATCGAGTAGACCACCGCGTAGAAGACGATGGTGAAGGCGAGGAGCGCCGCGGCCAGCCAGTTCGCGGTCAGGCCGAGAACCAGCACCGACGCCACCGAGAGGAACAGCCCGAAGCCGAGGGCTTCCTCGGACGTGATCTTGCCGGCCGGGATCGGCCGCGTGGCCGTGCGGCTCATAACGGCGTCGATATCCGCGTCCCACCACATATTGAGGCAGCCGGAGGCGCCGGCGCCGACCGCGATGGCCAGCAGCGAGATGGCGCCGATCGCCGGCTGCACGTGGCCCTGGGAGACGACCATCCCGACCAGGGCGGTGAAGATGACGAGGACCATCACCCGCGGCTTGAGCAGGGCGAAATAGTCCGGAACGTCGCCGCCGGCGCTCGTGAGGGCCGGGGTCGGAACGTCCGGTCCGAGGGTGTTCGTCAGGCTCGTCATCGCGTCTGCCGCTGCTGTGTCGGCGCCCGGCCGCGCGCGTCACGGTCGGGTCGTGTCTTGAAGTCGACGTGTTCCAAGGATTGGCGTGAGCGGGGCTCGGGATAAAGCCCGAACCCATGCGGATCGCCCTCGTCGCTCGCCCTTGCCGGGAGGTCGGTGACCGGCCTCCGGGAAAGGGCGAGGGCCGCGGATGCGGCCCTCGCGGTTTGTCTATCAGTGCGCGCCGGGCTCGTCGACGATGCGGGGCAGCGTCTCGAACTGGTGGAACGGGGGCGGAGAGGACAGCGTCCACTCGAGGGTGGTGGCGCCTTCGCCCCACGGATTGTCCGCGGCCCGCTCCTTGGAGCGGAAGGCCAGGACCACGCCGATCACGAACACGAACATGCCGAGACCGAAGATGTGGCCGCCGTAGGTCGACACCTTGTGCCAGCCCGCGAAGGCCTCCGGATAGTCGGCGTACCGACGCGGCATGCCGGCGAGGCCGAGGAAGTGCATCGGGAAGAACAGGACGTTCGCGCCGATGAAGGCCAGCCAGAAGTGCAGCTTGCCGGCCCATTCCGGGATGATGTGGCCGGTCATCTTCGGGAACCAGTAGTAGACACCGGCGAAGATGATGAACACGGCACCGAGAGACAGCACGTAGTGGAAGTGCGCGACCACGTAGTAGGTGTCGTGCAGGTACTTATCGACCGCCGAGTTGGCGAGCACGACGCCGGTCACGCCGCCGACGGTGAACAGGAAGATGAAGCCCACCGCCCAGTGCATCGCGGCGGTGAAGCGGATGGAGCCGCCCCACATGGTGGCGATCCACGAGAAGATCTTCACGCCGGTCGGCACCGCGATCACCATGGTGGCGAACACGAAGTAGGACTGCGTCTGGAGCGACAGGCCGACCGTGTACATGTGGTGCGCCCACACGACGAAGCCGACGACGCCGATCGCCACCATGGCGTAGGCCATCGCGAGGTAGCCGAAGACGGGCTTGCGCGAGAACGTGGCGATGATGTGCGAGACGATGCCGAAGGCCGGCAGGATCATGATGTACACTTCGGGGTGACCGAAGAACCAGAACAGGTGCTGGTACAGGATCGGGTCACCACCGCCGGCCGGGTCGAAGAAGGTCGTGCCGAAGTTGCGGTCGGTGAGCAGCATCGTGATGGCGCCCGCCAGAACCGGCAGCGACAGCAGCAGCAGGAAGGCGGTCACCAGCTCGGCCCAGGCGAAGAGCGGCATTTTGTGCAGCGTCATGCCCGGGGCGCGCATGTTCAGGATGGTGGTGATGAAGTTGATCGCGCCGAGGATCGAGCCGGCGCCCGAGAGGTGCAGGGCGAAGATCGCGAAGTCGACGGCCGGGCCGGGATGGCCGGCGGTCGAGAGCGGTGGGTAGACGGTCCACCCGGTGCCGGCGCCGGACGCGCCCGGCGCGCCCTCGACGAACAGCGAGCAGAGCAGGGAGCAGAAGCCCGCCACCGTCAGCCAGAACGAGATGTTGTTCATGCGCGGGAACGCCATGTCGGGCGCACCGATCATGAGGGGCACGAACCAGTTGCCGAAGCCGCCGATCAGCGCCGGCATCACCATGAAGAACACCATGATGAGACCGTGGCCCGTGACGAACACGTTGTAGGTCGCGGGGTTCGAGAAGTACTGCAGGCCGGGCGCCTCCATCTCCATCCGGATGCCGAAGGAGAGGAACGCGCCGATCATGCCGGCGCAGAAGGCGAAGAGCAGGTAGAGAGTGCCGATGTCCTTGTGGTTCGTCGACAGGAACCAGCGGGCGAAGAACGACGGCTTGTGGTCGTGGACCTCGTGGGCCTCGGCATGGGCTGCGGCTGTAGCCATGGATTCGGGTGCCTTGTGGATCTGATGGGTTCGGATCGGTCAGCCGGGGCTCAGCGCGCCTCGGCGACGCTCGTGCCGTTGTCGATGCGGGCGTACTTGGTCTTGGCCTCCTTCAGCCAGTCGGCGTAGGCCTGCTCGCTGACGACACGCACCACGATCGGCATGTAGGCGTGGCGCTGGCCACATAGCTCGGAGCACTGGCCGTGGAACGTGCCTTCCTTGTCGGCCTTGAACCACATCTGGTTGAGGCGGCCGGGAACGGCGTCGATCTTGAAGCCGAAGGCCGGCATGGCCCAGGAATGCAGCACGTCGGCGGCGGTGACCTGGATCTTCACGATCTTGCCGACCGGGACGACCATCTCGTTGTCGGTCTGAAGCAGGCGCGGCTGCTTGTCCTCGTCGATGTTCGCATCGAACGTGAAGCCGCCGCCGGCCTCGGTCTGCGGGTATTCGTAGGACCAGTACCACGCGTGACCGATGACCTTGACGATCATGTCAGCCTTCGGGTCCGAGAGCTGCGTGCGCAGCAGACGGAAGGACGGGATCGCCACGGCCACCAGGATCAGCACCGGCACGATCGTCCAGGCGATCTCGATGGCGGTGTTATGGGTGGTGCGCGAGGGGGTGGGATTCCGCTTCTCATTGAAGCGGAAGACGCACCAGAGGATCAGGCCCAGTACGAACACCGAGATCGCCAGGGACAGCCAATGCAAGCCGACCTCGAAGCTCAGGATGTCGCGCGCATTCTCCGTCACCGGGATCTGCCGGCTCATTTCCCACGGAACCGGTTGACCGAAGCCCGCAGCCTGCGCGCCTGCTATCGGGAAGAGCGAGGCGCCGAGCGAGGCGAGGCTCCAGAGTGACCGGTTGATCGTCCGCACCGTCCGCATCTGCCTCTCGTGGCTCCCCTGGCTGTCTGACTGTCGCCGGACCTCCCCGTCTTGATCGAGTGCGGGATCGTACCGACGTAACGGAGTACCGGTTGTGTCACCCGGCATTATCCGACCGGGGCTTCAGACCACAAGGGCCGGCGCGGTGCAACCGCACAAGCGTCGCATCGCACGCTTTCCCGCCGGTTCGCGAACCGTCGTGGCGCCTGCGCACTACCACAATGGCGGATACGCGCGGCGCGTCCGCGGTCCCCTTCGGCGTTCCCGCCGGGTCCCGGGATCCCGATGGTGGGAATGCGATCCCGCGGACGCGAAATCCGTCCCCGTGACGTTGCAACGCGGGTCGGGCGGCGCCTACCGTCCCCGACGTGTCATCGGAGTTCGAAATGTCGACGCAGCCGGAAGGCCCCTCGTCCGGTCCGCTGCCCTGTGCAGTGCGCCTGCCCATGCAGGTGATGGCCTATTCCGGCTCGATGTCGAAGCACGACACGCGGGCGTTGGCGGTGGAAGCGCCGGTCAACCTCGTCTACGGCAGCGTTCCGCACGCCGTGATGATGGCGACCCCTGCGGACCTGGAGGATTTCGCCTACGGGTTCAGTCTCACGGAGGGGATCGTGGACAGCGCGGCGGAGATCCGCGCGACCCGGGTCGAGACCGGCGCGGATGGCATCCGCCTCCACGTCGAACTGGCGCCCGGGCGCCTCCGCGAGCATCTGGCGCGGAAACGCGCCATCAGCGGCCGCACCGGCTGCGGCGTCTGCGGCATCGAGGATCTGGCGCAATTGCCCCAGGCCGACGGTGTCCTGGCGGCCGATGTCCGGGTCAGCCTGCCGGCCATCGCCCGTGCTCTGTCGAGCCTCGACCGGGCTCAGGTTCTCGGTGCCGAGACACGCGCCGTCCACGCCGCGGCCTGGGCCGGCCTTGACGGCACCCTCTGTGCGCTGCGCGAGGACGTTGGCCGCCACAATGCCCTCGACAAGCTGATCGGCGCGCTGATGCGGTCGGGAACGGCGCCGGATGCCGGTTTCCTCGTCATCACGAGCCGCTGCTCGTTCGAGATGGTCGAGAAGGCGGCCAGCCTCGGCGCGGCCGTGATCGTCGCGATCTCGGCACCCACATCCCTGGCGCTCGAACGCGCCAAGGCTCACGGCATGACGCTCTGCGCCATCGCGCGATCCGATACGGTCACGGTCTTCACGGGTGCTGAGCGGCTGATTCCGGGTTAGCAGCCGGCCGTTCGGCGACTGGTCTCTATTCGGCTGTGCCCGGGACGATGGTGGCGCCGCCGATGACCCGAACGTGCTTCTTGTCCGACGCGGGCGGATCCTTCCAGTCCTTCGCAGGCGGCTTTGCCGTCTCCGCGACGACAGCTTCAGCCGGCTTCGAGGCCACGGGCGCCGATGTATTGGGCGCCGGTGCCGGAGGCGCCGCCTTCTCGATCGCGGCCGCCTTGGTATCGGTTCCCGATGCCGGTTTGGGATCCAACTTCGCCGCTTCGGCAGGGGCGATCTGCGGCGTGGGCGCTTCGGGCGACGTGCGGTGCGTCGGCTTCACGTCCGTCGGCCGAGGGGGCACAGCACGGGCGACCTTCCGCGGCGGCGGTGTGCGGACGATCCCGTCGGGGTTCAGGCCGTCGGGATTGCCATCCGGTCGAAGGGCCTCGTTGGTCGGCCGGCGCTGAAGCCGCAGCGCCGGGCCTTCCTCCTGCGGCACGGGTCGGATCACTCGCCGCGGAGCCGCGTCGTCCTCGGTCCAGCCGAAACCGGGGGCGGGGCGCTCCAGCCGCGCATAGGTTTCCGGCGCGCCGATCCGCTGGCGCCCAACGATCGCACCGGTTGTCGAATCGACGAAGAGCCGCACCGGGATGCCGGTCGGTCCGACCGCGTCGACGACATAGCCCCGTCCGTCGAAGCGCGGGCGGCTGAGGCCCGTGAAACCGCGATCGGCGAGACGCCAGGCCACGACCCGCGGCGGCAGGATCTCATCCTCGAAGGCGAATTGCGCCCGAGCGCCGCTGGATACGCCCAGCAGGATCGCCCCCATGAGGAGGGCGGTTCGCAGCGTCCGTCGCGGCGAACGGTCCGGACGTGAGGCGGCTCTGCTCTGTGACGTCACTCTCGTGCGTTCCTGATTTGGAGACCCGGCAGAGTGTCCGGTTCCGGCATGGTCCGGGCCGGTGAACCCGGACCTCGACCATGCCGGCGAGGTCGTTGCCCCGCATGCCGCTTGTGCTCGGCCCGCACGGTAGACCCCGCGATTCGGGCGAGATTGCGGAGGCCGTTGCCCGGGTCCGACCCGTCATCCAGAGCGGCGACACCGTAGCCGCAGGCTCTCTCTTGCTGAAAACATTTCAATCTGGCAGTTTCGCGACTTAGGACAGCAGAACTGTCCCATCGGCCGTGCATCCCGGCCGTCGCCGTCTCGCGCGCGGGCGAGAAATTCGGCAGACGGACACGGGCGCGCCAGCGCACCGCTCCTCGAGCGGTCCGGGTCCTCGATGAACGCAAGTCGACGGACGTGTCCCCGGGGACCGGACGGATGGCCTGCGGCAACGGGAGGGAGCGCCAGGCGCCGACGGCCGCGGGCATGAAACGTGCTCGCGGGTCCAGGGGCGACGGACGGGTTCGAGGGAAGGACGAGACGAAGCATGTCACAGCGCAGACCCGCCGAAGAGTTTGCCGCTTCCACGATCCAGGCTGCCGCTCCGCGCGGCGCCGCGATGCCGCTCATCGTGCGCGACCCAGCGCTTCCGAAAGCCGAGGGCGCCTACGATCCGGCCCACGAGCGCGACGCCTGCGGCGTCGGCTTCATCGCCGACATGCACGACCGGCGCACGCATGCCATTGTCGAGCAGGGCCTGAAGATCCTGGAGAACCTCGACCATCGCGGCGCCGTGGGTGCCGACCCCAAGATGGGCGACGGCTGCGGCATCCTCACGCAGATCCCGCACGGCTTCTTCGCGGAGGAATGTTCGCGTCTCGGATTCGAACTGCCGCCGGCCGGTTCTTACGCGATCGGTCAGTTCTTCATGCCCAAGGCCGAGGAGCCGCGGGCGATCATCCAGACGATCGTCGAGGCGGCCCTCGCCGCCGAGGGCCTGCCGCTGCTCGGCTGGCGCGACGTCCCGGTGGATCCGGAGGATCTCGGCGTGGCCGTTAAGGCCACAGAGCCGCACCACCGTCAGGTCTTCATCGGCCGGCCGGCCTCGGTCGCCGATCAGGATGCCTTCGAGCGCCGGGTCTACGTCGCCCGCAAGGTGATCTCCAACAAGGTCTACGCCCTCGAAGACCCGCGGGTGAAGGAGTTCTACCCCGTCTCCGTCTCGAGCCGGACGATCGTCTACAAGGGCATGGTGCTCGTCACCCAGCTCGGGGGCTATTTCCTCGACCTGAAGGACAAGCGGTTCGTCTCGGCGATCGCCCTCGTTCACCAGCGCTTCGCGACGAACACGTTCCCGACCTGGCGGCTGTCGCACCCGTACCGGATGGTCGCGCATAACGGCGAGATCAACACCCTGCGCGGCAACGTCAACTGGATGGCGGCGCGTCAGGCGAGCGTCGATTCCGACCTGTTCGGCAACGACATCTCGAAGCTGTGGCCGATCTCCTACGAGGGCCAGTCCGACACCGCCTGCTTCGACAATGCCCTCGAGTTCCTCGTGCAGGGCGGGTACCCGCTGGCCCACGCGATGATGATGCTGATCCCGGAAGCCTGGGCCGGCAACCCGCTGATGAGCGAGGAGCGGCGCGCCTTTTACGAGTATCACGCGGCTCTGATGGAGCCGTGGGATGGCCCGGCCGCGGTCGCCTTCACGGACGGGCGCCAGATCGGCGCGACCCTCGACCGGAACGGCCTGCGTCCGGCCCGCTACATCGTCACCGATGACGGCCTCGTGGTGCTCGCCTCCGAGATGGGCACCCTGCCGATTCCGGACGAGAAGATCGTGCAGTCCTGGCGCCTGCAGCCGGGTCGCATGCTGCTGATCGACCTTCAGAAGGGGCGGATCGTCTCCGACGAGGAGATCAAGGGCGAACTCGCTGCCGCCCACCCCTATGCCGACTGGGTGAAGAACACCCAGATCGTGCTGGAGGATCTGAGGCCGGTGCAGCCGCGCGAGTCGCGCGGCGACGTCAGCCTGCTCGATCGCCAGCAGGCCTTCGGCTACACCCAGGAGGACCTCAAGCTGCTGATGCAGCCCATGGCCGTGACCGGCCAGGAGGCGGTCGGCTCCATGGGCACGGACACGCCGCTCTCGGCGCTCTCCGAGAAGTCGAAGCTGCTCTACACCTACTTCAAGCAGAACTTCGCGCAGGTGACGAACCCGCCGATCGACCCGATCCGCGAGGAGGCCGTGATGAGCCTCGTCTCGTTCATCGGGCCGCGGCCGAACCTGCTCGACATGGAGGGTGCGTCCCGGCGCAAGCGTCTGGAGGTCCGCCAGCCGATCCTGACCAACGGCGACCTGGAGAAGATCCGCTCGATCGGCCATTTCGAGGATCGGTTCGACACCAAGACCCTGGACATGACCTACCCGGCCGAGATGGGCGCCCAGGCCATGGACGGGGCGCTCGACCGCCTCTGCGACCGCGCTGAGGCGGCGGTGCGCGGCGGCTACAACATCATCGTGCTCACCGACCGCGCGGTCGGGCCGGACCGGATCCCGATTCCGGCGCTGCTCGCCACCGCGTCCGTGCACAACTACCTGATCCGCAAGGGTCTGCGGACGTCGGTCGGCCTCGTGGTCGAATCCGGCGAGCCGCGGGAGGTCCATCACTTCGCCTGCCTCGCGGGCTACGGCGCCGAGGCGGTCAACCCGTACCTCGCCTTCGAGACGCTGCTCGAAATGAAGGACGAGTTCCCGCCGGACCTCACCGACGACGAGATCATCTACCGCTACATCAAGGCGATCGATAAGGGCCTGCTGAAGGTGATGTCCAAGATGGGCATCTCCACGTACCAATCCTATTGCGGCGCCCAGATCTTCGATGCGGTCGGGCTGAATTCGACCTTCGTGGGCCGCGACTTCTTCGGCACGGCGACCACGATCGAGGGCGTCGGCATGTCCGAGATCGCCGAGGAGACGTTCCGCCGTCACCGCGACGCCTTCGGCGATGCGCCGGTCTACCGCAACGCCCTGGATGTCGGCGGCGAATACGCCTACCGGCTGCGCGGCGAGACCCATACCTGGACGCCCGACACGGTCGCGACGCTGCAGCATGCGGTGCGCCTCAACGTGCCTGAGCGGTATCGGGAATACGCCGCCCTGGTGAACCGCCAGGAGCACCAGCTGAAGACGCTGCGGGGGCTGTTCCGCATCAAGTCGGCGTCCGAGATCGGCCGCGCGCCCGTGCCGGTCGAGTCGGTCGAGCCGGCCTCCGAGATCGTCAAGCGCTTCGCGACCGGCGCCATGTCGTACGGCTCCATCTCCAAGGAGGCCCACGAGACGCTGGCCATCGCGCTGAACTCCTTCGGCGGCCGCTCGAACTCCGGTGAGGGCGGCGAGGAGGTCGAGCGCTTCAAGCCGCTGCCGGACGGGCGCTCGCGCCGGTCGGCGATCAAACAGGTCGCCTCGGGCCGGTTCGGCGTCACGACGGAATACCTCGTCAATTCCGACATGATGCAGATCAAGGTCGCGCAGGGGGCCAAGCCCGGCGAGGGCGGCCAGCTGCCCGGCCACAAGGTCGATGCCAAGATCGCCAAGGTCCGCTACGCCACCCCGGGCGTCGGCCTGATCTCGCCGCCGCCGCACCATGACATCTACTCGATCGAGGATCTGGCTCAGCTGATCTTCGACCTGAAGAACGTGAACCCGTCGGCGGACGTGTCGGTGAAGCTCGTCTCGGAGGTGGGCGTCGGCACGGTCGCGGCCGGCGTCGCCAAGGCGCGGGCCGACCACATCACGATCTCGGGCTTCGACGGCGGCACCGGCGCAGCGCCCCTGACCTCGCTCAAGCACGCGGGCGGCCCCTGGGAGACCGGCCTGGCCGAGACCCAGCAGACGCTGGTGCTCAACAACCTGCGCGGGCGCGTTGCCCTTCAGGCGGATGGCGGCATCCGCACCGGGCGCGACGTTATCATCGCGGCCCTGCTCGGCGCCGACCAGATGGGCTTCTCCACGGCCCCTCTGATCGCGGCCGGCTGCATCATGATGCGCAAGTGCCACCTGAACACCTGCCCCGTGGGCGTTGCCACCCAGGATCCGGTGCTCCGCAAGCGGTTCAAGGGCACGCCCGAGCACGTGGTGAACTACTTCTTCTTCGTGGCCGAGGAGGTGCGAGAGATCCTGGCCTCGCTCGGATTCACCAAGCTGGAGGAGGCGGTCGGCCGCTCCGACGTGCTCGACAAGGTCGAGGCCATCACGCACTGGAAGGCTCGGGGACTCGACTTCACCAAGCTCTTCCACCGGCCGAAGGTGGGCGAGGGCACGGCGATCCGCCACGTGGAGGTGCAGCACCACCCGATCGATACGGTCCTCGACCGGCGTCTGATCGAGAAGGCGCAGCACGCCGTCGAGACCGGCGAGCCGGTCGTGATCACCGATACGATCCGGAACTCGGACCGTGCCACCGGAGCGATGCTTTCGGGCTTGGTGGCGAAGGCGCACGGCCATGAGGGCCTGCCGGACGACACCATCGTGGTGAAGCTCTCCGGCACCGCCGGCCAGAGTTTCGGCGCGTGGGTCGCTGCCGGTGTCACCCTCCAACTGACCGGTCACGGCAACGACTACGTCGGCAAGGGCCTGTCGGGCGGCAAGCTGATCATCCGGCCGAGCGACGCGCTGAAGGCGCCGCCGAACCGGACCATCATGGTCGGCAACACGGTGCTCTACGGCGCTATCGCGGGCGAGTGCTACATCCGCGGCTCCGCGGGCGAGCGCTTCGCCGTGCGCAACTCTGGCGCCATCACGGTTGTCGAGGGCATGGGCGACCACGGCTGCGAATACATGACCGGCGGCGTCGTCGTGTCGATCGGCGAGACCGGGCGCAACTTCGCGGCCGGCATGTCGGGTGGGATCGCCTACGTCCTCGACGAGGACGGGTCGTTCTCAGCGCGTTGCAACTTGTCGATGGTCGATCTGGAGCCCGTGGAGGAGGAGGACGACCTGATGCGCCGCTTCCACCAGGACGGCGACCTCGAGACCAAGGGGCGGGTCGATATCCTGGCCGACATGTCGGGCCATGACGAGGAGCGCCTGACGCAGCTCATCACCAACCATCTCAAGTACACGGGCAGCCCGCGCGCCAAGGCGATCCTCGACGACTGGAGCCGCTACCGCACCAAGTTCGTGAAGGTGATGCCGGTGGAGTACCGCCGGGCGCTGCGCGAGATGGAGATGGCGCGGATGCCGGTGGCCGCGGAGTAGTCGGCTTCCCAAAACCGGGCGGTCCGCCGCCCGGTCAAGCACACAAGAGGACGACGCGGGCAGCGCAGTCACAGACTGGCCGGCCCAGGGGCTGACCGATGGGCAAGATCACAGGTTTTCTAGAGTTCGACCGGCAGGAGCAGAAGTACCAGCTCGCCGCCGACCGGGTCCGGCACTTCCGGGAGTTCACGCTCCCTCTGGACGAGCATGACCTGACGAAACAGGCCGCCCGCTGCATGGATTGCGGCATCCCGTTCTGCCATGGCCCGACCGGCTGCCCGGTCCACAACCAGATCCCGGACTGGAACGACCTCGTATTCCAGTCGGATTGGGAGGAGGCGTCCCGCAACCTGCACTCGACGAACAACTTCCCGGAGTTCACCGGGCGCGTCTGTCCTGCCCCCTGCGAGGAAGCCTGCACGCTGAACCTCGAGAACCAGCCGGTCGCCATCAAGACCATCGAGCAGGCGATCGCCGATCGGGCCTGGAACATGGGCTGGGTGAAGCCCGAGCCCGCTCAGACCCGGACCGGCAAGCGCGTGGCGATCGTCGGCTCCGGGCCGGCCGGGATGGCTGCGGCCCAGCAGTTGGCTCGGGTCGGTCACGACGTCCACGTCTTCGAGCGGGAGCCGAAGGCCGGTGGCCTGCTGCGCTACGGCATACCGGACTTCAAGATGGAGAAGCGGCACATCGACCGGCGGGTGCGGCAGATGGAGGCCGAGGGCGTGGTCTTCCATTACAATCAGAACATCGGCGTGACGAAGCCTGTCGACGAGCTGAAGGCGGAGTTCGACGCGGTGATGTTCTGCGGCGGCGCCGAGGATCCTCGTAACCCGCAGCTGCCGGGTCAGGACCTCGACGGTGTCCATTACGCGATGCCCTACCTGGTCCAGTCCAATCGTCGAGTGGGCAACGAGCCGATCCGCGGCAACGGCGAGCTGCCGATCCTGGCCGCCGGCAAGAACGTGGTCGTCATCGGCGGTGGCGACACGGCCTCCGACTGCGTCGGTACGGCGTTCCGCCAGGGCGCCCTGTCGGTCACGCAGCTCGACATTCGCCCGCGGCCGCCGGAGCGCGAAGACAAGCTGACTGTATGGCCGTATTGGCCGACGAAGATGCGGACCTCGTCCAGCCAGGCCGAGGGGGCCGAGCGCGAGTTCCAGGCGGCGACGCTCCGCCTCGAAGGCAACAAGAAGGGTCGGTTGACCGGCGTGGTCTGCGCCCGGGTCGATGCCAAGCGTCAGCCGATCGCCGGGAGCGAATTCGTTCTCCCCGCCGATCTGGTCTTCATGGCGATCGGCTTTGCGGGCTCGGTTCAGAAGGGTCTTCTCGAACAGTCCGGCATCGACGTCAGCAAGCGCGGGAATGTCGAGGCCAACGAGGACGATTACCGCACATCCGATGCCAAGATCTGGGCGGCGGGCGACATGCGTCGCGGCCAGTCGCTGGTCGTCTGGGCGATCCGAGAGGGACGCCAGGCGGCGCGCGCCATTGACGAGACCCTCATGGGCGCCAGCCTCCTGCCGCGCTGAAGCAAACGCGCCAGGACGGCCGGCGTCAGCCGGGCGGCCAGCGGAAGTCGTCGGCGCGTCCCGGCTGCGGCATCGGGGCGTTTCCGCGGAGCAGCGTCCGCTCCACGGTGCCGAGGCTGTCCGAGTCGCGCGGGCGACCGTTCAGCAATGTGCCGCCTGGTGAGACTTCCGTCCGGCTCAAGGGCACGACCGGTCCCGCCGCGGGCTTCACCGGGAGTGCCGGGATGCCGGGTGGTTCCGGCAGGCTCGGCAGCATGGCGGTGATCTGCCGATCGATCGCCGCGGTATCGGTCGCCTGTCCGGCCCCATCGAGGCTGGGGCCCGGGGTCACGGAGGGGGAGGCCGGCGTCACGGTGGCCGTGGGCGCGGGGTCGGGCTGCCCCGGGACTGTCCCCATCAGGCGCTTCAGCTCCACATCGGCGAAATGGGCGAGCTTGCGGTCACCCGCCTTGGTGAAGTGGACGCCGTCCGCGGTGCGGAGCTTGGCGATCTGGCCCTCGGGATCCGGCCCCGAGGCGGCGTACCGGTCCCGGTCGTCGACGAAGCCGGGCCAGATGTCGACATAGGTCCCGCCGGCCTTGGTGACGCTCTCGCGGACGATGTCGTTCAGCGACGCGAGGTCCCGGCTCAGCGCCTCGTTCTGCACGGGCGGGAGCCCAACCCAGATCAACGGGATCTTGCGATCGGCGAACACCTTGGCGAGGGCTTCCGCCCGGCCCCGATAGAGGGCGCGCCAGCGATCCGTCAGAAGCTCGACCGTCTCGTCGCCATCGCGGATTGGCTGCCGGTCGTTGGCGCCCATCATGACGAGGGCGTAGCGCACCTTGGCATTGGTCTGGAGATAGTCCTGGGCCACCTTCGGCCAGTCGACCACATCCTTGCGCACCAGACCGCTGTCGCCCTTGGCGCGGTCGATGACGGCGACGTCGGCATTATCCTCGAACACGTCGTCGAGGCCCTTCGCGAGGTGATCGGCGAGGGAATCGCCGAAGACGGCGATCTGGACGTTCGGCTCGGTCTTGGCGACCGCGGGTTTCGGCGGTGTGGGTGCGCGGGCGGGGCGGACCCGCCGCTTGATCGCGGGGGTCGGTCGTTGCGCTTCCCCGGTTCCGTAGGTGCTGCGCGGCCGCGGCGCCCGGTAGGTGCGCTCGGGCTGCGGCGCCGCCGGTTGCGGCCTGTCTTCCCAGGGCCAATAGAACTGGCGCGGTGCTTCCTGTTGCGGCGCATAGCGGGGCTGGCGCCCATAGGATCCGTCGTCGCGATAATAGGCGTCGCGCGGTCGCCGTCGCGGCGGCGCCTCGTAGTAGGTACCGCCGCCGGGCTGCTGATAGCTGTCACCCCACTGGGCGTGCGCCGGCATGCTGCCGACCGCCGTCATCCCGGCCAACCCCAGCAGGGCCGCCAGTCCGAGGAGCAACGGGCGTTCCGATTGACGCCGACCAGCGAATTCCATGCGCATCCCGTACGCTTACGCCGAACCGAGACCGTTCGGAACGCACCCACTATAGGTGGAAGCGAGGCGCGGGTCTAAACCGGCGTCAGGGCCGCGGAGCCGGCCTCCCCGTGATTCGGGCCAAAAGCGTTGGCGTGGCATAGCCGTCGGCGGGCAGCCCGACGCTGATCTGATAACGCCGCACAGCCTCGCGAAGCTTGGGGCCGGCGCGGCCATCCGTCGGCCCCTCGTAGAAGCCTGCCGCTGCGAGACCGGTCTGCAGCGCCTTCAGGCCGGTTCCGTCGAGACGTCCGCCGGCCGCCGGCCAGGATGCGGCGAGCGGCGGGCCGCCTCCCAGACGATCCGCGAGATGACCGACCGCCAGGGCGTAGGAATCCGAGGTGTTGTAGCCGCGAAACACCTCGAAATTCCCGGTGATCAGAAAGGCCGGAGACCCGAGGCCGCCGGGCAGGAACAGACTGGCGTCGCCGCGCCCCGGGAGCGGCTTACCGTCCGCGCGCCGGATGCCCCGCTGCGCGAACGCGCCGAGATCGCCCGCATACCGACTGAGATCGAACTCCTTCGGCAGGAGAACCTCGTATCCCCAAGACAGCGCGGGATCCCAGCCGAGATCCCTGAGGTAGGCCGCGATGGAGGCGAGCGAATCCGCTTCGCTGGTCCAGATATCGCGTCGCCCGTCCCCGTCGAAATCCACCGCATGCGCGAGATAGGTGGAGGGAAGGAACTGGACCTGACCCATGGCGCCGGCCCAGCTGCCGCTCATCCGGTCCGCGGTGATGTCGCCGCGTTGCAGGATCGTGAGCGCGGCCAGGAGTTCGTCGCGGAACAGCGTTCCCCGATGGCGCGCCTCGGCCAGGGTCGCCAGAGCCCGGATCGTCGAGACGCTGCCCGCGCTGGCTCCGAAGTCGGATTCGATTCCCCAGAAGGCCAGCACGACCGGGCCAGGCACACCGTACCGGGTCTCGATGGCGGCAAGTGTCGGCGCCAGGGCGTCCGCCCGGGCGCGTCCGCGCGCGATGCGGCCGGGCGAGACGGCACCGACGAGATAGTCCCAGACCGGCCGGACGAACTCGCTCTGGCGGCGCGTGCGGGCGAGGATGGCGGGATCCGGACCGGTGATGCCTCGAAAGGCCGCATCGAAGGTCTGGGCGGAGACACCCCGGGCCTCCGCATCCGGGCGGAGGGCGTCCACGAAGATTTGGAAAGTGTCGGCGGCGGCGGCACGATTTGCCGCGAGGCACGCCGCCGTGGTCAGAAAACCTCTGCGGGACAGCATCCGGTCAGATCCGGTTGCGTTTGCCCAAGTGGTCCTCCCAGGCCAGGGCCTGTCCGACGATCGCGTCCAGGTCGTCGAAGCGCGGCTGCCAACCCAGGCGTTGGCGCACCCGACCCGCCTCGGCCACGATCCGGGCCGGGTCCCCCGGACGGCGCGGGCACAGGCGGACCGCGAAGTCGCGGCCCGACATCCGCTTCACCACCTCGATGACCTCCAGCACGGAATAGCCGCGGCCATAGCCGCAGTTGAGCGTCAGGCTCTCGCCGCCGGCGCGCAGGTGGTCGAGGGCCAGCCGGTGCGCTTCCGCGAGGTCAGAGACCTGGATGTAGTCGCGCAGGCACGAGCCGTCGGGGGTCTGATAGTCGGTTCCGAAGACGTCGAGCCGGGGGCGCTGACCCAGGGCGGCCTGCGTGGCGACCTTGATCAGGTGCGTCGCATTCGGCGTCGATTGCCCCGATCGGCCGTCCGGATCCGCGCCCGCGACGTTGAAGTAGCGCAGGACGACGTACGAGAATCCGTGCGCGGCCGCGGCGTCGGCGATCATCCACTCGCTCATCAGCTTCGAGCGACCGTAGGGGTTGATCGGGTTCAGCGGGAGATCCTCGGGGACCGGAACGACCTCTGGCTCCCCGTAGACGGCCGCGGTGGACGAGAAGATCACGTGCCGCACGCCGGCACGGACCGAAGCCTCGATCAACGAGCGGGTCTTCACCGTGTTGGACAGATAGTAGCCGAGGGGATCGGCCACGGAATCGGGCACCACGATCTTGGCGGCGAAGTGGGCGAGCGCATCGATCCGATGCTGAAGGATGGTCTGCGTGACGAGGGCTTGATCGGCCACGTCGCCGACCACGAGCTTCACGCCCTCCGGAACCGCCCAGTCGAATCCGGTGGAGAGATCGTCCAGAACGACGACCTCCTCATGGCCGGCGTCGAGGAGGGCCAGAACCATGTGGCTGCCGATGTAGCCGGCACCGCCCGTGACCAGAACCGCCATGTCGCCCCCGCTGTCGCCGCCCCGTGTCCGCTGACTACGCGTTTGCAGACGGGAAATTTACGGCCCGCTGCCTCATACTAACGGCGTAGTGGCCTTGCGAGGTCTGGCGTAAGCCTATCTCAGTGACCGCACCGTTGACCACGTCGTCCCATCCTGTCCCGGGGTTACCGCTCGATGAAACCGATCCGCAAGGCCGTCCTGCCCGTAGCGGGCCTTGGCACGCGCTTCCTGCCCGCCACGAAGGCGGTCCCGAAGGAGATGCTCACGGTCGTCGACCGGCCGGTGGTGCAGCATGTGGTCGATGAGGCCCGTGAAGCCGGTATCGAGCACTTCATCTTCGTCACCGGTCGCGGCAAGGCCGTGATCGAGGATCATTTCGACATCGCGTTCGAACTCGATCACACCCTCCAGGAGCGCGGGAAGACGGCAGCCTACGAAGACCTCAAGAAGGATCTTCCCAAGGCCGGTCAGACCAGCTTCACCCGCCAGCAGGCGCCCCTCGGGCTCGGCCACGCGGTGTGGTGCGCCCGCGAGATCGTCGGCGACGAGCCCTTCGCGGTGCTGCTGCCGGACATGCTGAGCCGCGGCTGCATGCAGCAGATGCTGGCGGCCTACGAGCGCCACGGCGGCAACATCATCGCCGTCGAGGAGGTGGCCCCTGCGGAGACGCATCAATACGGCATCGTCAGCGTCGGCGAGACCTACGGTCAGTCGTTCGAGATCACCGGCATGGTGGAGAAGCCCAAGCAGGGGACGGCACCGTCCAACTTCATCATCTCGGGCCGCTACATTCTGCAACCGGAGATCTTCGGCATCCTGGAGCACGGCAAGAAGGGCGCGGGCGGCGAGATCCAGCTCACCGATGCCATGATCGACCTGATGGAGACGCAGGCCTTCTTCGGCATGCGCTACCAGGGCCGGACCTACGATACTGGTTCGAAGCTCGGCTTCCTCACGGCGAACCTCGCCTATGCCCTCGAGAGGGACGACCTGTCGGAGCCGCTTCGCGCCGAGATCGAGAAGCTTCTCAAGGATCGTGCCTGAGGCGTGACGCGGCGGCGGGTTGTCCCGGGGCTGCCCTGCGGACGCGGTCCAGCCATGCACGCAGTGCGGCGTCCGAGAGCGATTTGCCCTTGCCTCTTGTGCGGCGCACTCTATTTTGTGCGTTGCGGGATGGCGATGGCGTCGCGATCCCGCTGCCCTTCTTGGGCGTTTCCTCCCTAGACTTCGGGCCGCTCCTTCGGGAGTGGCCTTTTTTCTGTCCGGGACCCCGGTGGCTCACCGGGGAGCGCGACGGTCCCGACGCTACTCGGCGGCCATCCGACGCGGGACGAGGTCTCCGAGATCCGACGCGACGCCGATGATCACGGTGCGCAGGGCGTCGACCAGGATCGGGAACCCGGGTGTCGTCGCGAGGCTGATCTCGTTCATGTAGAGCCCACGATTGACCTCGATCTGCAGCGCGTGGCGGCCGAGATTCGGCTCTCCATAATGCTCGGTTATGAAGCCGCCCGCGTACGGCTTGTTGCGCGTCACCCGAAAGCCCTGCGCGCGGAATGCCGCCTCGAAACCATCGATCAGAGCGGGGGCGCAGGCCGTCCCGTAGCGGTCGCCCAGCACCACGTCCGCCTTCATCTCGGGATCACGCCCGAGGCTCGATGACGGCATCGAGTGGCAGTCGATGAGCATGCAATGCCCATGGGTTCGCGCCGTGCGCTGGACCAGGCCCCGCAGCACGCGATGATAGGGTTTGTAGAGGCCGTCGATCCGGGCGGTCGCCTCGGCCACGGGCAGTCGGCGCGCGTAGATCTCCTGGCCGTCGGCGACGACGCGGGGCACCGTGCCGAGGCCGCCGGCAACGCGCATCGATCGGGTGTTGGCGAAGGGCGGCAGCCGACCGTCGAACATGCGGGGATCGAGTTCGAACGGCTCGCGATTCACGTCGAGGAAGGCGCGGGGGAAGTTCGCCCGCAGGAGCGGCGCGCCCAGCGCGACCACCGGCGCGAACAGGCGCTCGACATAGGCGTCCTCCGACCGACGCAGCGCCAGGGCGTCGAGTCGCGAGGCCGCGATGAACTCTGGGGGGTAGACGGCCCCGGAATGACCGGTATTGAAGACGAAGGGCAGGGTGTGAGTCGCCGGCTCGTCGACCGCGAAGGCCGGGGCAAATCCGAAGGCGTCTGGCTTTACCGGTTCGGATGCGGTCATCGGCTGGTGGACACCCCGTCGGCAGTGCGATCACGGTCGGCGCTCACTGTGGTGCGCGATCGACCGCCTGTCCACTCCATGCCGGCGGCAGACGTGAGTCGCCCGTGACACACGCGGCTCCGGCCGCGTGCTCCATGCTAACACCTTGTTTACCATCGCCTCCCTTTATGGGATCAACACCTCGACTCGAAGGCTCGGATCCGGCCGATGAAAATCCTGCTGGCGGAAGACGACAACGACATGCGCCGCTTTCTGGCCAAGGCGCTTCAGAACGCGGGTTACGATGTCCTGTCCTTCGACAACGGCCTCTCCGCCTACAACCGGTTGCGCGAAGAGCCCTTCGAGCTGCTGCTGACCGATATCGTGATGCCCGAGATGGACGGGATCGAGCTGGCGCGCCGCGCCACCGAGCTGGATCCGGACATCAAGGTGATGTTCATCACCGGTTTCGCGGCTGTCGCGCTCAATCCGGACTCGAAGGCTCCGAAGGATGCCAAGGTCCTCTCGAAGCCGTTCCACCTCCGCGATCTCGTGAACGAGGTGGAGAAGCTGCTGGCTGCCTGAGGTCGGCACCGGCCGAATTTCACCCTGCGGGCGAGGGATCGTGCCTGTGACCACGCGGGCATAGGCAAGTTGCGTCCCGCGCTCCTATATGACCGGACTTCACGCGCGGGACCACGATCGCGATGCAGCCGGTCACAATCTACACCACGGCCTGGTGTCCCTATTGCTCGGCGGCCAAGAGCCTGCTGAAGGAAAAGGGCGCCGCCTTCCAGGAGATCGACGTCGAGCGCGTTCAGGGCGCCCGGACCGCCATGGTCGAACGGGCCGGCGGTCGCACGAGCGTCCCCCAGATCTTTATCGGCGCCGCGCATGTCGGCGGATGCGACGATCTCTATGCCCTCGACCGCTCCGGCAAGCTCGATCCGCTCCTGAAGGACACGGCCGATGCCTGACGCCCGCTTCACGGCCGCCTGCGTGCAGATGCGGTCCGGGCGGGACCCGGCGGCCAACCGCGACACGGCCGTGGCGGGCGTGCGCGAAGCCGCCGCACGCGGCGCGGCCTACGTGCAGACCCCCGAGATGACCTCCCTGGTGGAGCGAAGCCGGGAACGCCTGTTCGCGCAGGTGACCACTGAAGAGCAGGACGCGACTCTGGCCGCTCTCCGCGAGGCCGCACGGCAGACCGGCACAGTCGTGCAGATCGGTTCCATCGCGGTCCGGTCGGGCGACAGGATCGCGAACCGCGCCTATCTGATCGGCCCCGATGGCGACATCCTGGCCTCCTACGACAAGCTGCACCTGTTCGACGTGGATCTCCCCAGTGGCGAACGCTGGCGGGAGTCGGCGACCTATTCCGGCGGGAGCTGCGCGGTGCTCGCGGCGACGCCCTGGGCCATGCTGGGCCTGACGATCTGCTACGATATCCGCTTCCCGGCGCTGTACCGGGCGCTCGCCGAAGCGGGCGCCGAGGTGCTGACCGCGCCGGCCTGCTTCACGCGCCAGACCGGCGAAGCCCACTGGCACGTCCTGCAGCGTGCGCGGGCCATCGAGACCGGCGCCTTCGTGATCTCGGCGGCCCAGGGTGGCTTGCACGAAGATGGGCGCGAGACCTTCGGCCATTCGCTGATCGTCGATCCCTGGGGCCGGGTGCTGGCCGATGCCGGCGGGTCCGAACCCGGGATCATCCTGGCGGAGATCGACCTCGCACAGGTCGCGGATGCGCGGGCACGCATCCCGTCGCTTCAGCACGGACGGCCCTTCACCATCGAGCGCGCCGGTTCCCAGGTCCGGGCGGCGCAGTAGTCGGCACAGCAAGCAAGCGAATGATCCGGTACAGTCTCGTCTGCGAGGCCGGCCACGGCTTCGAGAGCTGGTTCCCGTCCTCCGAGTCCTACGATGCTCAGGCCGCACGGGGCCTCGTCACCTGCCCGGTCTGCGACAGCGCCAAGGTCGCCAAGGCCCTGATGGTGCCGAACGTCGCCCGGACCGATCGGGGGCGTGCGCCCGCGCCGCCGGCGAAAACGGATGCGCCGGTCACCATGATCGCCGAACCGGAGCGCCAGATGCGGGCCATGCTGCGGGCGCTCCGGGAACACGTCGTGGCGAATTCCGAGCACGTCGGCGCGCGCTTCCCCGAGGAGGCGCGCAAGATCCATTACGGCGAGGCCGAAGGCCGCTCGATCTACGGTGAGGCAAGCCCTGCGGAGGCGCGGGCGCTCATCGACGAGGGCATCGAAGTGGCTGCGATCCCGGTCCTGCCGGACGACCGCAACTGAGCGGCCTCCGGCGCGGACCGACGACTCAAGGCCGCAACGCGGCGGTGCCCGCGAAGGAGCCTAGCACCCCGGACACGATGGCGCTCCAGCCGGCGAGGGAGATCCCGAGCACGCGCAGCGCCGCTACGGAGCAGTCGACGACCTTCGTGGCCTGCAGCGCGTTCAGGAATTCGCCGACCTGGCCGGGATTGGCCCCGGTGCCGCCGCCGCAATCGGTGGGTCCCGGCCAGAATCCCCACTCCGCACCGGCGTGGTAGACTCCGATTCCGGCTCCATAGAGCAACCCGAGCGCCGCGAGGCCGAGGGCGATCCGCGCCAGCCGCTCGGGCACGAGGAGCGCCAGGATCCCCAGCGGCACCGCCGCGTAGTAGGGCAGCCGTTCGGTCAGGCAGAGCTTGCACGGCGCGTAGCCGTATCCGTACTGCAGGACGAGGGCGGTTCCGACGGTGAGGGCGGAGGCGATCGCCAGCCAGAGGCCAGCGGTCTTGAGGCGCAGGGCAGCCGCCGTGTTCATGGCTACAGGATCACCTTGAAGAGCAGGAAGCCGAGGACGATGACGGCGACGGAAATCGCCGCCACCGCGTTGAGGTGACGGTCGAGCACGCCGCGGATCTGGACCCCGTAGCGCCCGAGCAGTCCCGCCAGGATGAAGAAGCGGGCGCCGCGGGTCACGATCGACAGGACCGTGAACCAGAACAGGCTGTAATGGGCGAAGCCCGACGTGATCGTGACGAGCTTGTAGGGGATCGGCGTCAGCCCCTTCAGCAGGATGATCCAATGGCCGTAACGGGCATAGGAGTCCTGAAACGTCGCGGCGGAATTCTGCAGGCCGTAGAGGCGGATCACCCATTCGCCGACGGAGTCGAACAGCAGCGCGCCGATGGCGTAGCCGACCAGGCCGCCGATGACCGAGGCGACGGTGGCGATCGCGGCGTAGAGCCAGACGCGGTCCGGGCGGCTGACCGCCATGGGCACCAGCATCACGTCCGGCGGGACTGGGAAGAACGAGCTTTCGGCGAAGGCCACGGCGCCGAGCGCGTAGGGCGCGGACGGCCTGCCGCTGAGGGCCAGGATCCACGCGTAGAGCCGGCGGAGCATTCAAGGTCCCGGATTGAGCGATCGGCTGCCCTTTGAGCATAGGCGCCCGGGCTTGGCCAGATCGGCGCCGTACGCAAAAACACTCTTGGCCCGGGCTGCCGACCTATGCGAAGAGCCCATGGCGCGCGGGTATGGCGGAACTGGTAGACGCGGGCGACTCAAAATCGCCAGCCGAAAGGCGTGGGGGTTCGATTCCCTCTACCCGCACCATCGTTATATTTCAGGCACTTATCCTGGGGAAAAGTCGGATTAACGACAGTCCTCAACGACAGTTTCAAGGGCGGTCCAGGGCAGGGGCAGCCGCCAAACGGGGCGAATCGGTCAAACTGATTCGCGAATCACCCACAGGGTTTAGAGCCGGCGCATCTTCATCTGGAACGCCTGCTCTGGCGTCGGCGACATGAAACCGCCCGGCCGCAGGTCGATGTCGTTTTCGTCGCACCAATTCGCGAACTCATCCTCGGCCACGTTCCCGATATCGAGCCGGCCGCCCGTTTGGATGCTGAGCAGCGCGAGTTTCTCGAGGCCGAAATTGCAGATGCTGGCGATCAGCCGCCGGTCCTCGTCGTCGTCCATTACACCCACCGAAGCTTGAAGTCCGTCTGAGGACGAGACGAAGATCGTGGGTTAAGGAGTCCTAGTGGTCTGAGTTAGAAGAGGCTTGACGGTTTTGTCGGGTGGGTAGAGCGTTGGGTGCTTCCTGATGGAGGTGTGCCATGTCGCGTGGCCCGAAGGCCGTCCCTCTCGATCTCAGCGAGCGGGAGCAGAGCGAGATCCAGCGCCTGCTGTGCCGGCACGGGGCCGGGCAGGCGCTGGTTTCGCGCCGGCGTATCATCCTGGCCTGTGCCGAACCGGGCGCGACCAACCTGAGGGTGGCGACGGCGCTGGGGGTCAGCCGCCAGACGGTGGCGCTGTGGCGGGGCCGCTTCGCCGCGCATCGGCTGCAGGGGCTGGTCGACGCGCCGCGCTCCGGAGCGCCCCGCAGCATCGATGACGAGGCCGTCGAGCGCCTGGTCGCTCTCACTCTGGAAGAGCCACCTGCCAACGCCACGCACTGGAGTACCCGCTCGATGGCGCGCCGTACGGGCATAAGCCAGAGTGCGGTGTCACGCATCTGGCGTGCCTTCGGTCTGCGGCCGCACCAAGCCGACACCTTCAAGCTCTCCGCCGATCCAGCGTTCGTGGAGAAGGTGCGCGACGGGTCCCCATCGAACCCGTTCGATGGGAGCCCTGGTCGTCGGCCTCTACCTCGCTCCACCCGATCGCGCGCTGGTGCTGTGCGTCGATGAGAAGCCGCAGATCCAGGCGGTGCAGGGTACGGCTGCAGCCTTTCCCCTCCGGCCCGGCCAAGCCGAGCGCGTGACGCACGACTATCGCCGGCATGGCACGCTCGACCTGTTTGCCGCCCTCGACGTGAAAGCCGGAACGGTGATCGGGAGCTGCAAGCCGCGTCATCGCAGCGTCGAGTTCCGCGCCTTCCTGGAGCAGGTCGAGAGCAGCGTCACACGCCATCTGGAAGTGCACCTGGTTCTCGACAACCTGAAGACGCACAAGACCAAGCTGATCCACGACTGGCTGCTGTAGCATCCCCGGTTCCACTTCCACGTCACGCCGACGAGCGCGTCGTGGCTCAACCTCGTGGAGTGCTGGTTTTCCGTTCTGAGCCGGCGTCGGCTGGAGCGCGGGGCGTTCACCAGCACAGAGGACTTGGAGGCTGCGATCCGAGACTACATCGCTGAGACCAACGCTCATCCCAAGCCATTCGTCTGGACCAAGTCAGCCGACGCAATCCTGGCCAGTGTCGGCCGCTTCTGCACACAAACTTCTAACTCGCAGCACTAAGTACAACCGCGGAAGTTATGTGTCATGCGCTCCGATGATGGAGCGGACGCCGCCTGGCTTGCGGTTGTAACGATCGAAGAAAGCCCGGGCGGCTTCGACCAGGGCGTCGATGCTGGCGAACAGCTCACAGTGGGTGACCTCGCGCCGGAACTGGCGCCAGAGCATCTCGATCGGGTTCAGCCAAGGGCTGTAGGTCGGCAGATACAGCAGAACGAGGCGCCCGGCCGCGCCGCGCAGCACCGCCTCGACCTCGTCGTCCTCGTGCGTGCTGGCATTGTCCCAGGCAACGTAGACGGTCTCGGTCGGATGTTTAGCCAGGATCGCTTCAAGCAGTTCGGCCACTTCGCGTCGCCGCTTATGAGGGCGGGTGAGGACCACCGTCTCGCCGCTATGCCAACTGACGGCACCAAGCCCGTAGCGCCGCGTCGGCTGCATGGGGGTTGGGATCATCACCTGCTGTCCCTTCGGCCCCCACATCGGCCGCAAAGTCGGGTGCCAACTGATGTTGAATTCGTCGGCGTAGTAGAAGACCGAGCCGGGCCTCAGGTCGTCGCGAGCGAGTTCGACCGCCTTTTTTTGACAGCATAATCCGGATCTGGGCTGCTGATCGTATGCTGGGGACGACCGAACCCCAGACCAGCCGCACGCAGTAGTCGATGGATGCTGGCCACGCTCATGCGCAGACCTGTCTCCTCCGCCAGGCGGTCGGCCAGCCGGGCGGCGGTCCACAGCGAGAACGGCAGATCGAGGGCGCGTGGGCGCCGCCGCACCAGTTCGACCAAACGCTCGCGATAGGCGGCCCCGGCTTTGGCCGGCTTGCCCGAGCGCGGCGCGTCAGCGAGGCCGTCGATGCCCTCGGCCTCGTAGCGATGGGCCCAGCGTCGGACCGTCTCGCCACTCTCGCGCACGATCGCGGCAACTTCGGAGACGGCGAGGGCCTGCTCGGCCAACAGCAGGATCATCTGCGCACGCGTGCGAACCCGGACATCGCGCGTCGTTCGGTAGAGTTCGTCAAGCTCGCGCAGCTGATCGACGTTCAGGCTGTCCAGATGAAGGGCGCGCATCGCCGCCTCCCGGCTTAGCGCTCTTGCATACCACAAAACTTATGAGGACGTACTTAGATCGGGGCCGGCGGACTTTATGGGGCCGCCTATAAGGCAGCGCCGTCGCCTTGGCCAATCCAGACCTGAGTTCCCCAGCCTAGTCTTGGCTGACCCTCACGGTCAATCGTTATTCCCAAACGATAGCGCCGCCCAGCCCTTCCGTCCATTCTACTGAATAGTATTCAGAAAGAATATAGTCCGAATTATTGCCAAGCATGCTTCCTTTCCATCCTTACGGATCGGTGTATCTTAAGTCGATTCCCCGGACAGCATTGATCAGCGCTCGGCCAGGACTTGGCCAGCGGTGGGCTTCCGGGTATGTCTCGGGATCGCCCGCAATCCCGCGGGCTGGAGACGCGATGCCGCCGTAGCGCACAAAGCAGACGCGAGAAGATCCCCCTCATCACCACAATGAGGGAAGGTCACTCGGTAGATTCAGGTGGTCGTCGCAACACCACCTTGCACGGCGGACAGCACAGCGTCGAGCGCCTCTGCCGGCGTCTTCCAGTTCAGCGTCTTGCGCGGTCGGCTGTTGAGGGCCGCGGCCACAGCAGCAAGATCGTTTGCGCTGTGGGCGCTCAGATCCGTTCCTTTCAAGAATTACTGCCGCAGTAATCCGTTCGTGTTCTCGTGCGTCCCCCGCTGCCAGGGTGAGCGCGGATCGCAGAAGTAGACCTGCAGACCCGCGTCAATCCTTAAGCGCACATGCTCGGCCATCTCCGCTCCCTGGTCCCAGGTCAACGAGCGCCGCAGTTGCACTGGCAAGCCCGCGATCGTGCCGGTGATCGCCTCGCGGACCGCCTCGGCGCCGTGCCCCGCCAGCGCCGGGCTGTTCTTGGCACGCGGTGTCACCACATGGCCGTCCATCGGCGGAAGATGCAACAGCATCGTGAACCGTGTCGTGCGCTCGACCAGGGTCCCGATTGCCGAACTCTTCAGTCCCAGGATCAGATCTCCTTCCCAGTGGCCCGGCACCGCGGGGTCCTCGACCTCGGGCGGACGCTCGCTGATGTGCACGTCGGGGGTGACGAACGACTTGCCTCGGCCCAGGCTGCGGGCCCGCGGCACCCGCAACACCCGTCCTGTGCGAAGACACGCGGTCAACTCACGCTTCAGCGCGCCCCGGCCCTGGACGTAGAGGGCCTGATAGATCGCCTCGTGACTGATGCGCATCGTCGTATCGCCCGGGAAGTCGAGCCTCAGGCGCTCGGCGATCTGTTGCGGGCTCCAGGATCGACCCCATCGCCGGCTCTGGCGTCGCCCGTGTCGCCGTCCCTTCCAGGCAACGCTCGGTCCAGGCAAGGCGCTCCCGCCCGGTGTTGCGACAGCATCGGCGAGCCGGTCCTGCACGTACGTCCGCAGCACCACGTTCCCCGCCAGCTTTGCTGGCTTGGGCCGGCGTGCCGCGCGTTCAGCGTGCCACTGCGCGGTCGTGGCGCAATAGTCCAGGCCGCCACTGCGGGTCGCCGCATCGCGCCGCAACTCTCGCGAGATGGTCGACGCCGCACGTCCCAGACGTCGAGCGACTTCCCGGACCCCGTGACCTTGCGCCTGGAGTATCGCGATCTCCTCCCGCTCCGCGAACGACAGGTAGCGCGCAGAAGGCGACTTAGATGATGGTGACAGGTGGGACGGTGCCATCCCGCCTGCCATCCGGAACCGCCGCGAGCCGACCGGTGGCGAGATCCCGACCTTCATCGCTGCGTCCTCCCTGGAGAGACCCAGGGCGATGAACGCCCAGAACCCCCGCCGCGTCTCGCGCAGACCGACCCCGGGACGACCCGGTGACCGAATCTTCTCGCGAAGAGACCCATCCGAACGTCGCCGACCCGCCATCACAACCGCCCTGCACCATGCCGTTTCGCCGATCGATTGAATCTACCATGTGCTGCCCGAACTGCACGGGCAGGTTGGCGTTCTGCGGCCCTGCGCCGTCGGCCTGCGCCATTGTGGGGCGGCACCAGCACAAAGCCGAGTCCACAAGTCGGATGCGATCTACACTGCAGCTATCTCTAGTTGCTCGAGCCTGTCTTCTGATCCAGGGCGTGGCCCGCTTTGCCGACATGATCCAGGCAGGATTTTTCGTTGTTCTTCATGTCTTCTTCCCGCGCAAGACGCAGTTCGGCGGACGCCATCTCGGCAGGGCCGGCGTTAACTTGAGACGGCATTCTCGTTTGCACCTTGTCGATCTCCGGTCCGCAACGGGAGGTACCGGCCCAAGCAGCCGTCTGGTCAAGCGGCGCACCCAGAAGAGCAATCACCACCGCAGAGGGCAGGAAGAGAGATTTCAGCACGCGATGCATGGAGCCTCCGACAATTTGCATGAGTGCTGAAAAAACGACTTCGCCACGGCGCTGTTCCCCCTTATGGGACAAATCATGATGTAATCGGTACGGACGCGTACCGGTTCTTGCAGGGATTGACCGTCTGGATCAGATTGAGAAGCGAAGATCTAAAAACAGGTCAGCGCCTCGCCGCCTCGCTCACAGTCAAGCCCGGCGCGACAAACGTCTCCTTGGCTCCGCTCTCCTCGTTCGCGCAACCACTGCGGATGATGCCTTCAAGGGCTCTCCACCACGGCGGCGAAGGGTTGCCGCACCAGCCTCACCCCGGCGCCCCGCAGGAGCTTAATGCAGGTCTCCGCGCCGTCGCGGAACACGCGTAGATCAACCGTCTGCTGCCCGACGCTGAAATCGACCAGGGTGAGTTCCGGCAGCCAGTCCGGCAAGTGCGGGTCGGCCAGGATCTCGCGGGATCTGGCGTCTACCCGAATACCGAGCAGGGCATGCAGCAGGCTGAACACTGAGCCCGCGGCCCAAGCCTGCGGGACGTTGGCCCCGAGATACTGCACCGGGAAAGGCGCGTCGGATCGGCTCGTCCCGGCGAACACCTCCGGCAGACGATGCAGCATGAAGCGGTCGGCCGCCGCGATCAGGCCGGCCGCGATGCGGGCCGCCTCAGCGCGGAAGCCGTACTGGGCCAGCCCGACCGCGACCAGGCCGTTGTCGTGGGGCCAGACCGCCCCGAGCTGGTAGTCGTGCGGGTTGTAGGCCGGATGATCTGCCGACAATGTGCGCACGCCCCAGCCGCTGAACATGTCCTCGGCCATCAGCCGCAGCGCGACGGCCCCGGCCCGCTCGGGCGGCACGATCCCCGACCACAGCAGGTGGCCGGGGTTCGAGCTGACGCTCATCACACGCCGCTTCTCCGGATCCAGGCACAGCGCATAGAACTGCGTGTCCTCGTCCCAGAACGCGGCGTTGAAGCGTCGGTAGAGATCGCGCGCCTTCTCCCTGAGCGCCTGCGCCCGATCCGGCCGGTCGAGTGCGTCGTAGACCTGGGCCATCCGGCGCCACGCATCGTAGACGTAGCCCTGCAACTCGCACAGGGCCTTCGGCGCGGGCACGTCGTCACCGCTCTCGTCCAGGACGGCGTTGCCCGCATCTTTCCAGCCCTGGTTCTCAGCCCCGTCCGGCGCGCGGCGCTGGTACTCTTGGAAGCCGTCTCCATCCAGGTCACCGTAATCATCAATCCAGGCGAGGCAGCGCTCTGCGGTGATGAGGTGGCGCTCGATCAGGCCGCGGTCGCCCGTGAACTGCCACGCGTGGTGCAGCAAGATGAGGTAGAGCGGGGTGGCATCGGCGGTGCCGTAGTAAGGCCAGTACGGGTTCAGGTGCAGGGTGGCCATCTCGCCGCGGCGCAGCTCGTGCGGGATCTTGCCCGGCTGCATGTCGCGCGCATCGTCGGTCTCGTCGGCCTGATAGCGGGCCAGCATCTCCAGCGCACCGCGGGCGAAGTCGGGGTAGATCGGCACGGTCTGGATCGCGGTGATCAGGCTGTCGCGCCCGAATAAGGCGGCGAACCACGGGATGCCGGCGGCCGGTACAAAGGTTTTGCTGTCCGTGCCCTCAAACGGCAGGCGCAGGGCGGCGAGGTCGTCGAAGGATTGATGGTAGAGCTGCTGCAAGCCCGTGTGCGGCGTGCGCAGGCGCGTGGCGCCATCGCGCCAGTCGCGCAGGCCGACAGCCGGCCTGGACCGCTCACGCTCGGCGAAGGCAACGTTCGGGGCGTCGAGCGTGTCGTCACCGTCGATCCAGCGGTAGTCGAGGTCAGTGCTCCAGGACTGCTGGAGACCGAGTTCGATGAGAAAACATAACGCGCCGTCCCGCAGGACCGGCCTGGGCGCGCCCTCCGCTGGACCGACCGAGATCCCGCGACGGAAGCTGCCATTGGTGTGGATTGTCGCGAGGCGGCCCACTTCGGGGGACCAGCGGGTGCAGGTTTCGCCGCGCACGACGATCCTGTGGGCTTTCACGTCGAAGATATCAGCGAAATCGCAGGACAAGCGCACGGCGAGGGAGAGACGCACGCGGGTGCGGTTGTGATTGCGCAGCTTGAGCGTCTCGCGCATGCCGCCCTGGTCGAGCAGGCGCGACACAGCGAGGCTGATCGTGCCGGCGGGCACTTCGCCATCGTCTTTGAACAGGGCAGGGTTCACCATCACGGCCTGGGCGGCGAAATGGTCGGTGGCGGCGGAGTTCAGCACCTGCCACGGCCGGTCATCGACGGTGACTGCCCACGCGCTGACGAGGCGGGTATCACGAAAGAATAAGCCGCGTTCGCTCGGCTGATGAATCTGGCCATCGATCTCGGTGATGAGCACGCTTTCGCCGGCGTTGATGGTGATCTGAGCCGGGCCAACACCGATCTCGTAGGCCATGCACACGCTTCTCCGCACAATGCTGGGGGATAACGTAAGGCGAGCGCGCACCCCGGCGCGATCCGAACGCACGATACATTCTGAAGATCGTCTACTCAGCGGGAGTTCCGGCAGTCATTGTCAATTCGAGGCGAGTTCTCGCGGCGACTCGCACGTCGCCTGCCGAGCTACGCAAAGGCGCGGCGTCCCTGCCGCATCGCGGTCCCCGGCCGGTCCCGCAGGGACGCCGGCGAGCGCGTCGAGGAGGCAGAGGAACACGGGGCGGGGGAGGACATCGGGTAAGCGGGTGAAGACGCGGATGTCGGCGCATGGGGTCCCCTGTCCGGCGTGCAGGGGCCGTCCCACCTCGTTGGGCCTCCCAGGAGCTCGTCTCGCGTGAGCGTGCCGCTGTTGGTGCGAGCCGGCGGGCGGCCATCACATTTCCTCGCCCGTCCAATCCCAGTAGATCTCCCGCAGTTCTGTCGGGCCGAGTACCCGCCCGGCTACCCTGGTCCACGGCACACGCTCATCATGCCAGTCGATGTTCATCGCGTAGGAGAGCGCGACCCAGAATTGGTCGCAGAATTCAATGCTGTGGCAACCGGCATTCGTCGGATCATCAAACAGACCCGGATGGGGTCCAGCCCTGCCTGCAGCCAGATCAGGGTCGCTGGCGCCCTCAAGTCAAAGGGCTGGCGCACAAATGCCCCCCCCGCAATAAGGGGTCTGAACCGCACCGGGTTTCCCGGAGGCTTCAACTCTTGAGAGACTGGAGCCATGACGAAGCATACCTCACCCTTCTCCTCCGAGGTCCGCGAGCGCGCGGTGCGGATGGTGCTGGAGCACCAGGGCGAGCACGATTCGCAGTACGGCGCGATCCGCTCGATCGCGGCCAAGATCGGTTGCTCGGGCGAGACGCTGCGCAACTGGGTGCGCCAGGCCGAATGCGATCGGGGCGGGCGAGCCGGGCCAACGAGCGACGAGCGCGAGCGGATCAAGGCGCTTGAGCGGGAGGTGCGCGAGCTCCGGCAAGCCAACGAGATCCTGAGGAAGGCGTCGGCGTATTTTGCTCAGGCGGAGCTCGACCGCCGGTTCCGATCATGATCGCCTTCATCGACGATCACCGGGAGACCTACGGGGTCGAGCCGATCTGCAGGGTGCTGCCGATCGCCCTGTCGACGTACCATGCCCATGCCGCACGGCGGGCTGATCCCGGCATGCTGCCGGCTCGGGCCAAGCGCGATGCGATTCTGATGGCCGAGATCCGGCGCGTGCACGCGGCCAACTTCGGCGTCTACGGGGTCCGTAAGGTCTGGCAGCAACTCGCCCGCGAGGCGATCGCGGTGGCGCGCTGCACGGTCGCCTGGCTGATGCGAGCGATGGGCCTGGCCGGTGTGGTCCGAGGGCGCAGGGTCCGTACCACCGTTCCCGATCCGGCGGCGGTCTGCCCCCTCGACCGGGTCAACTGGCAGTTCAAGGCCGAATGCCCGAACCGGCTGTGGGTGGCGGATTTTACCTACGTCGCGACCTGGAGCGGCTTCGTCTACGCAGCCTTCGTCATCGACGTCTTCGCGCGCCGAATCGTCGGCTGGCGGGTGTCGTCCTCGGCCCGGGCAGACTTCGTGCTCGATGCCTTGGAGCAGGCACTGCACGAGCGCCGCCCCTTCGGTAGCGGCCTCGTCTGCCACTCCGACCGGGGATCGCAATACGTGAGCATTCGCTACACCGAGCGCCTCGCCGAGGCGGGCATCGAGCCCTCCGTCGGCAGCGTCGGGGTTTCCTACAATCGGCAAGCCAACGCCGCGCTATACCGAGTCGTGATCTGCGCCTGCGCAGCCATCTGCCGACGCTGGCCTACATGCAGAGGCGTCTGGCCGAAGGCCTGACGAAGCGCGAAATCATCCGCTGCCTGAAGCGGTTCGTCGCCCGCGAGATCTACGCCCATCTTTGCGGCCGCCTGCGAGCTTCCGAACCGCTCGCGAAGACCGCTTGACGATTATAGGAGCATCAACGCTCTCGCCGAGACGATCATCGGCCTGTTCAAGGCCGAAGTGATCCATCGGCGTGGGCCGTGGCGCTCGTTCGAGGCCGTCGAGTTCGCCACGCTCGAATGGGTGGATTGGTTTAACACCCGCCGCTTGCTCGAACCAATCGGCAACGTGCCTCCCGCCGAAGCGGAAGCGCGCTACTATGCTCAGGCCAAGGTCCAAGCCTTGGCCGCCTGATCCAAACCAAACGGCCTCCGGGAAACCCGGTGCGGTTCACGACGAAGCAGGCGTGAGGAGTAGGCTGGTGGCGTCCCGGCCAAGAGACACCGCCATGCTGCCCCTGCCTGCCCGCTTCGCCGGGATCATCCTGGCGTTCGCACCGCTGTTCGTCCACCGCTCGCGGCGCCTTGCTCAGCCGTTGCTGATCGGCGCGATCCTGACGCCGGGCCGCCGCACGGTGACGAGCGTCCTACGCATCCTGGGTCGTGCGCAGGAGCGACGGTTCGTGAACGTCCACCGCATCCTCAGCCGCGCGGCCTGGTGCCCACGCTCCGGCAGCCGCATTCTGCTCGGGATGCTGATCTCAGCCTTCGCGCCGCGCGGTCCAGTCATCCTGGCGCTCGACGACACGATCGAGCGCCGCCGCGGCAAGCGGATTGCGGCCAAGGGTATCTACCGTGATCCGGTCCGCTCCTCCGACAGCCATTTCGTCAAGGCGAGCGGGCTGCGCTGGATGAGCCTGATGGTGCTCGCCCCGATCCCCTGGGCGGGGCGCGTCTGGGCGTTGCCGTTCCTGACCGCGCTGGTGCCGTCCGAGCGCCTGTCGCGAACGGGGCCGTCGGCACAAGCCTCTGCTCGACGTCGGACGCCAACTCACCTTTCAGGTCCGCCGCTGGCTGCGCGGACGCGACCTTGTCCTGGTCGGCGACAGCGGTTTGTCCGCACTGCTGTTCCTCGACGCCATGCGCCGCGGTGGCATCGCGGCGATCACCCGCCTACGGCTGGATGCTGCGCTCTACGAGCCGGCCCCGCCACGGCCGCCGGGCACGATCGGGCGCCCGCGGACCAAGGGCGCTCCGCTGCCGACGCTTGCCGCGACCCTCGCGACCAAGGACACGCGCTGGCACGCGGTCGTGGTGCCCGGCTGGTATGGGGCGGGCGAGCGCACCCTTGAGATCGCCTCCGGGACCGCCGTGTGGCGGCACGGCGGTCTGCCGGTCGTGCCGATCCGCTGGGTGCTCGTGCGCGATCCCGAGGGCCGCTTCGCACCGCAGGCTCTGCTCTGCACAGATCTCGACCGCGAGCCGGTGCAAATCGTGTCCTGGTTCGTGCAGCGCTGGAGTGTCGAGGTCACCTTCCAAGAGGCGCGCGCTCACCTCGGGACGGAGACGCAGCGGCAGTGGTCTGACACGGCCATCGTCCGCACCACGCCCTGCCTGCTCGCCCTGTTCTCGATCGTCACGCTGATGGCTGCACGGCTTCCAGCCTGCCAACGGCAACGGATCGCGGCCGCCGCGTGGTACCCCAAACCGCGCCCGACCTTCGCCGATGCTCTGGCCGCCGTGCGCTATGCGATCTGGGACGAGCAGACTTTGGCAACATCACCGCGCCGATCCGCCCGAACAAAACCCCGCTTCCGCTTGCCAGCGCCCAGGGCCTATGCCCTCTGCCACGCCGCATGAATGGCCAAAGTCAAGCTTAGGGCCGTAGATCTCGCCCGGTGCGTCCGTCCAGCGCCCTCCAGACTTGAGCACGTGAATGATGCCGCTGATGACGCGCCGGTCGTCCACCCGCGCCTTGCCCCGCGTATCTGTGGGTAGATGCGGTGCGATCTTCGCGAACTGCTCGTCCGTCAGCCAAAAATGATCCATCGGCTCCTCCAGCAGGAGCCGTGAAGCACATCCCGCCGAGCCGCGCCACCGTTATGGGTCCGAACGCTAGGAGGAGGCGCGCAGCACGATCACGCACAACACGCGCCTTGTATCGATCCCTCGGGCTCATCGTCTGATTGATTATGTGATCTGTACGCCAGCGGACTGGATTTTTGCACTGGGCCAGAGAGTAATATTGAGGAACTTCAATGCCAGCTTAGGTGCTGGTTGAGGCACTCAGACGCACAGGGCACCGAGACGAACAGGTCGGACAATCCCAGGTGCGTTTTACGCGATCAGCTCTTAAAGCATTATCTCGCGTGACGAATATCATGCGAGACTAGTACTTTCACGTTGAGCTAACATGAAAAAGGAGTACCAATGCCAACAGATGATGGCATAGCCCACTACGATGGCCCGTCCGGCGGTTGGGGTTCGCTGCGCGGCATCTCACGGATCTTCGGCAAAGAGTGGGCCACCCCGCTCGCGTCCGAAACACTGTTCCGCCAGAACAAAACGGGCGGCTTCATGTGTGTGTCCTGCTCCTGGGCCAAGCCTGCGAGCTACCATCCGTTCGAGTTTTGCGAGAACGGGGCGAAAGCAACGCTTTGGGAGTTGACGACTCGGCGCTGCACGCCGGAGTTCTTCGCTAGGCATACCGTCACGGAACTGCGTGAGTGGAAGGACTACGACCTGGAACAGCAGGGCCGGCTCACACAGCCCATGCGGTATGATCCGGCCACTGACAAGTACGTGCCATGTGAGTGGGATGAGGCATTCCGCGAGATCGGATCAGAGCTGAGACTGCTCGATCCCGAGTCGGTCATCTTCTATTCGTCGGGACGCGCCAGCCTGGAAACGTCGTACCTCTACGCGCTGTTCGCGCGCCTGTACGGCTGCAACAACCTGCCCGATAGCTCAAACATGTGTCACGAGACAACGTCAGTGGCCCTCAAGAAAGTCATCGGGGAAGGCGTGGGTACGGTGGTGTTCGACGATCTTCAGAACTGCGACGCGATGTTCTTCTTCGGGYAGAACACGGGTTCGAACAGCCCGCGCTTCCTGCATCCACTCCAAGAGGCCGCCAAACGCGGCGTCCAGATCATCACCTTCAACCCCGTGCGTGAGAAAGGGCTGGAGTTCTTCACGAACCCGCAGAGCCCGGTGGAGATGCTGACCGGCAAAGAGACGCGCATCAGCACGCAATACTACCAAGTTCGGCCGGGCGGCGACGTCGCCGTGCTCATGGGCATCTGCAAGCACGTCTTCGCAGCGGACGACGAGGCACAAAAGCAGGGCAAGCGCGTTCTCGACGTCGACTTCATCGAGCAGCACACGAGCGGGCTCGAAGAGTTTGAGGCGAAGGTCCGCGCGACCTCCTGGGAGGAGATCGAGCACGAGTCAGGTCTCGGCCGGCAAGACATAGAGGCAGCGGCACAGGTCTACGTCGAGGCCGACCGGGTGATCGGGATCTACGGCATGGGGCTGACGCAGCACATGCACGGCTTTGAGAACATCGCGCTGTTCGTCAACATGCTGCTGCTCAAAGGCAACATCGGCCGCGATGGGACGGGCATCTCTCCGGTGCGCGGCCACTCCAACGTGCAAGGCCAACGCACGGTCGGCATTTCTGAAAAGCCGGAACTAGTTCCGCTCGACAAGTACGCTGAGCAATTCGGCTTCGAGCCGCCGCACAAGAAGGGCATGAACACCGTCGAGGCTTGCGAGGGTATCCTCTCGGGCAAGGTGAAGAGCTTCTTCGGTCTGGGTGGCAACTTCGTGCGGGCGATCCCTGAACGTGACCGCATGGAGCACGCGTGGACGAAGATGCGCCTGACCGTGCAGATCGCGACCAAGCTCAATCGTTCGCATCTCGTGAACGGGGAGATCGCCTTTCTCCTCCCTTGCCTGGGTCGCACCGAGGAGGACGTGCAGGCGAGCGGTCCGCAGGCGGTGAGCATGGAGGACACTTTCAGCTGCATCCACGGCTCGATAGCGCGGCGCAAACCGGCCAGCGAGCATCTTAGATCCGAGCTCGCAATCGTCGCGGGCATCGCCAAAGCGACGCTCAAACCAAACCCGAAGGTGAAGTGGAACGAGTGGGTCGGTGACTATGCGCTGGTCCGCGACCTCATCGCGGAGACCTACCCGGAGCAGTTCTATGACTTCAATAAGCGCATGTGGACTCCTGGCGGGTTTTACCGCGGCAACTCGGCGCGCGAGCGCATTTGGAAGACGAAGACCGGAAAAGCGCAGTTTACGAAACCGAAGATCATGACGGCTGTCGGCTTCGGCGAAGCGCCGGGCCGGTACCGCCTGATCACGATGCGCTCGAACGATCAGTTCAACACCACGATCTACGGCTACAGCGATCGCCTGCGCGGGATTGAGGGCACACGCGACGTGCTGCTCATCAATCCGGACGAAATGCAACGGGCGAACCTGCACGAGGGCCAAATCGTGTCGCTGGTCAGCGATGCGCAGGATGGGGTTGAGCGGGAGGTGTTCGGCCTGAAGGTTGTGCCCTTCTCGCTGCCGGACGGGTGCTTGGGAGCATACTACCCGGAGATGAACCCGTTGATGCCGCTGTCGCACCACGACGAGCAGTCGAAAACACCGGCCGCAAAATCTGTTCCTGTGCGAATCAGGGCATCTGACGAGACGGGATCGGCGGCAGAGAGGCAAGAACCCCCGGGGCACGCAACGAACCCGGCCTAATCGGACCCATGTAGACGGCGGTCCAATTCCAGGCCAGCAAACCACCGTTGAAGCGTCGGGCGCGGACGCTGCCGCTTGATTGGCGCACGGGCGTAACTGATTGCCCAACAAATCGTTTCGCCAATGGGCTCTGCGGGCTGGGCGAAGCTCAAGTGGCCTAGATTTACTCCGCCCCGTGGCCTGATTTTCCTCCGCCCTACACACCTCCTTCAGGAAAAGAGCTCTCTACTTTTGCGAAGCAAGTCCAAACGACCACTGCATCGACATGTACGCCGCCACCGCACTGATGATCTCTAAGACCGGCGGGTCTCCGAGTTCATCAACGCCTCACGCCGAACCATAGCCGCGACAGTGTCCCTGACGACCCCTCTCCGGCGATCTAAGGTTCACCCGGCGCGGCGCTCGTCTCCGGCTCGAACTCCTCCTGGATGTAGGCGATGACGACCACGACCAGGAGACGATCGAGGTGATGTTGTCGTTCACCGTGATGAGATCGTGGGGCTGATCGTCCAGGCGAACGTCGAGATGCTCGACGTGGGCGAACACCTCTTCGGCATGGAGTAGGGCGTCACTCACAAGAGGAGCGGCACGGTGTAGATGCAGATGATGTCGTGACCGTCGCAACGGCCGCGCATCTTGGCCATGAAGTCGAGAGACGCCTTCGGCGCACGGCCTAGGTAGGGGACTCATTCAGGTCCATGCGATGACACAGGAAACGAGCGCGATGGCAGCGAGATAGTTGCAGGCCAAGCGATCGTAGCGGGTCGCGACGCGCCGCCAGTTTTTGAGATGGCCGAACAGGCGTTCGATGCGATTGCGCCGCCGGTAGGCGATCCGGCTGTGCCTGTAGGGCACCGTCCGGGTGGCCGTGGACGGGATGGTGACGATCACCCGGCGGCTCTTGAGCCAATCCCTCAAGCTCTGCGCATCGTAGGCTTTGTCGGCGATCAGGCGTTTGGGCGGCACGACAGCCTGCAGCAGCGGCAGCGCCATGGTGATGTCGGCCACGTTGCCGGGTGTCAGGGTGAACGCAACCGGTCGGCCACGACCATCGGCCAAGCAATGGATTTTGCTCGTGAAGCCGCCGCGCGAGCGGCCAATGGCCTGGCTCCAGGCCCCCCTTTTCCGCCTGATGCCGAGCGGTGTGCCTTCACGTGAGAGGCATCGAGCATCAGCTCGTCGGGGACAGGGCCTGTGGCTGCGATCTTGGCAAACAGGCGCTGCCAGACACCGCGCTGAGACCACCTGTTGTAGCGGTTGTAGATCGTGGTGTGCGGGCCGTACGCGGAGGGCGTATCTTGCCAGCGGCAGCCGACCTTCAGCACATGCAGGATGCCGCTGATCACCCGCCTATCGTCGACCCGTGGTTTACCCGGTTGGCCGTGAGGCAGATGTGGCTCGATCCGCGCCCAGGCTTCATCCGAAAGCCAGAACAGCCGTGCCATCGCGATCCTCCTGCGCTGGAAACCTCAAACTCAGGAAGAAAACGCAAGCGACAGCAATTGGTTGTATGAGTTCCCTACCTAGGGTTTGGACTCGATCAGCACCAGAAGGCGATGATTGCAGCCAGGGCGACGGCTGAGGCGCAGTTGCGGGGGAGCTTGTCGTACCGGGTGGCGATGCGGCGGAAGTCCTTAAGGCGGTTGAACGTCGCCTCGATGCGCCAGCGCTCCCGGTAGTGCCGCTTGTCGTGCCGGATCTTTCTCTTGCGGCTGCGCTTGCCCGGGATGATCGGCATGATGCCGCTTCTGCGTAGGTCAGCGCGCAGCCAATCGGCGTCGTAGCCCTTGTCGGCGCTCAGGCGGCGGATCCGGCCCGGCGCTTCGGCTAGGACGGCCGGAGCGGCGGTGACATCGCTGGCGTTGCCGGGCGTCAGCAGGAGCACGCCGGGCCGGCCGAGGACATCGGTGAGGGCATGGACCTTGGTCGTCTGGCCGCCGCGCGACGGGCCGATGGCCTGGGCCCTCGCCCCCCTTTCCCGCCATGGGCAGACCGGTGAGCCCGGACATAGCTGCTGTCGAGAGCCGCCGCATCGCCGGCCCACCCGACCTTGGCCAGGGCCGCCAACATCGCCTTCCAGAAGCCGCGCCGCGACCAGCGATTGAAGCGGTTGTAGACCGTGGTGCGCGGGCCATACGCGGCCGGGCAGTCGCGCCAGCGACATCCCGACGTGAGAACGTGCAGGATGCCTGAGATGATGTGCCGGTCGTCCTTCCGCTCGGGTCCGGGCTGGTCCTTGGGCATGAACGGCTCAATCATCGCCCACTGCTCGTCCGAGAGCCAGAACAGGTTCGCCATCGTCACCTCCAGGCCGCAAACGGCCGCCTGGAATCACAAAACCACAAACCCTGCAACGGCTTGGTTCGGTTCACACCCTAGAAATCAAGATTTCGCCAGGGTCGGGCACCGAGGACAAGAAGCTTCTTGCTGAGGGGCGAGTAAGCGTTGCGAACTCATTCACCTGCTCTCGACGGCGGTGCTCGACCAATCCGTCGCGAGTAGTTCGACGGGAGCGCCTTCAGGGAGGAGGTGGACGACAAGGGTGAGGATGCGTTCTCCAGCAAGCCGATGATCAGGCGGCCCGTCCGGCACCGAAGGCGGTACGCTGACGAACAGTTTCCAAGCTTACTCGGCTTTATTTATCTGCGAAGAACGTGAGTAGATGCCCTGAGCGTTGAATTACGCCAGGGACCTGACATCTTCTCATAAAGGGTGCCCCATGATCCACGAAATGCTGCTTCCGGCTGAATTCTGGACTGAAGTTGAGAGCGCCGTCTCTGCAAATGTAGACGAGGCCCTTAACACAGGCAAACACCAGAGAGATGTAATCATCTCGTACTTACGTGATTTGGAAATCATGGCGCGCACCGCATGTGATCGGCGCCAGACCATCCAGATCATCGCCTCGGCCCGAAGCATTCTGGGAGACCGGACGCCTCTAGGGCCGGATGACGGCCCGTTCGCGTATGCGCCCGCGTGAATAGACCGGATATATTAGAGCGGCCGGATGCGCCATGGACGAGCATGCTTTCGAGATCCTGCTGGCTGAGTCTCGTTCGGATTTTCCGTCCGCTGCCGGACCGCTCCTGGGGAAGATCTTTGCCGTGTTGCCTCGTTCGTCTCCCTGAGCGCGTTTCGTCTGGAGAGTGTGAGTGAGCGGCAGACCAGCCGACAAGGCTCATCTGACACGGCAAGCTCTGAAGGAGTCGAGCGTGGGCATGGGGACGAACCGTGCACAGCCTGCCGCCGAAAGGACCGCGGAGCGATGGCCTATCCTCCCCGAGGCCATTGGTCAGCATCTTGGTCGCCTGCTGGCCTCCACCTACGAAGGTGCGTGCACTGGACCAAGTGCAAACGAGCGCTTCGCCGATCTCCTGGAGAGACTTGGGGCCACGCTGGACAAGGCGAACCGATGCGACACGGCAGAGTTTCAGGCCCGGTTGCTCGGCGTAGCCCCGGCTCTGCGTCAGTTCGCGCTCTCGTTGAGCCGTGACCCCACCGCCGCCGATGACCTCGTGCAAGAAACGCTGATGCGGGCGTGGCGAAGCCGAGGGCGCTTCGAGATCGGCACCAACTTTGAGGCGTGGACCTTCACGATCCTGCGCAACCACTTCTACACCAGCCAGCGCAAATCCCGTGAGCTTCCGGACGGGGACGGCGCACAAGCCGCTCGTCTGGCCGTCGCTCCCGAGCAGGGCGGCCACCTTGACTTGCTCGATCTCCAGGCCGCTCTCGCGCAACTGGCAGCACCGACGCGCGAGGCACTCGTGCTCGTGACGATTGAGGCTCTCTCCTATGAGCAAGCCGCCGCGATCATGGGCTGCGAACTCGGCACGGTGAAGAGCCGCGTCTCCCGCGCTCGCGACCAGCTTGCGCGGATGCTCGGCTATAAAGGCTTCGAGATCGGCGGAGACGGTGTCCTGCTCTCGGCGATGGCAGGACCGGGCTGATCAGATCGGCTGTTCGCTCGACCCGAAGCGTTACTCCGGAACGCCTTCCTCATATCCGGGCGCTCGCCCAAAGGCCGACCATGCCTGTCGAGTCCGACCCGCTCAGGAACGAGATCCAAGGAACGGGTCTGCCAGGCTCGGGCTGACGAACTGAAGATGAGCAAAGAGATGCGGGACACCTATGTGTGCGAGTGCCTCGCTGGTGAGCGACTGGAGCGGAGCAAGGCGCAAACAGAGTAGCTCTCGCTCGTCAGACCAACCCCACCGAGGGAGATGACGGGACCTGCAACCTTCGGTACTCGGCCCAGATCAGCCGGTGGCAGTCGCACGCGCCCTGCTCCAGCCCCGCGCGATCCCGCACCGTGATGCACGCGAACGACTGGCTCACGAGACCCGCTTTCTCTATCTTCTTGACGTGCTCGCTGACGCTGGGCCGACGCATCCCGAGATGGCCAGCGATGAGGCCGTGGCTGACGCAAATCTCGTCCTCGTCCAGCAGGTCCTGGGCCAGCAGCAGCCAGCGTCGCACGCGGTGTTCGACCGGGTGGCGCGCGTTGCAGAGCGCCGCCTGGGCGGCGTGGATCATGCGAACCTGGACGTAGGCCAGTGCCACGCGCCGGAGCCCGGTGTCCTTGCTGAAGAGTGCCTCGGCATCGGCGGCCTTCAGCCGGTAAGCCTCGCCCGCGGTCTGGACGATGATGCGCAGCGGTGAGCGCATGGTCCCGAGCACGAGCGGCAGTCCGGTCATGCCGAAGCGGCCGACCAGCCCCACACCGTGAGCACCATCGGCCTGCGTCCGCGCCTGAAGGGCAGCGAGCCCACGCTCGATGAAATAGATGTACGGGATGTCGGCTCGGGGCTCCTTTAGCACCTGCCGCCGACGCAGGGGCACAAGCTCCAGCAGCGGCTCAAGCTCGGCCCACTCAGCAGGGGGAAGCGCCGCCAGGATCAGATTGCGAGGATAAGGCAAGGTTAACTTTCAAGTCGAACCGCATGGTCTAGCAATATTACTGTCTTGGAAAAACGCAAATTACACTGTGGTAATGTGTTCGTAACTCAGGATGCCTGATTTAGATCACGCGTTTATAGTCAAGCATCTGCATGCTGGCGCCGCTCGGCTTGAGCGTCTAGAAACCCTGAACCCGCACGCCAATGGGCGACCCATAACCCTTGCGCATCGGCAAGCCTATCGTCCTAGCTGATAGGAAAATCAACTAAATTCTGCATTAGAAGCCGATGTAACCCATGCGCCTCGACCTGTTCTGCACAGGTCAACGGGGGAGGGAGCGTGCGTTCCAGCGCATGTCAAGAGAGTTCACGTTGGTCAAGCTTCAAGTGGATAGTGTGGATCAGCCGACCATATGCTCCTGAAAGTGAAGAAGCTCTCAGCAGTGCTGCCGGGATGAAGAACGGACGCTTTGCTGCCCGAGACCGTGATCCGACACGGTGTAGTTTAGACGTAGGAATCGTCGAGCAGGTACTCCTTCCCGGGAGCGCTTGGGAAGGCGGATGCGGGGTTCGGATCAGCGTTCGGGGACGTTGTTCTCCTGTGTGGACCTGGAAGCACGGGTCCGGTCCGACCATCAGTTGGTCGGGGCCAATGGTGCTTCGGGGTGGTGCTTGGGTCGTTCCGAGAGGGCGCTTGCGACCGTCTCGGACCGAGTGACGAAGCTGGATGGCAGCATGCTCCGTGCATCAGCGTGGGAACAGCGGCCTGATCTGTGCGAATAACGAGCAGACCAAGACGTTCATGGCGCCGAACGAGTGCGGGATGATGCAGATCCGCAGCGCTTGAACCGGGCGGCGGGATCTCGTCGGGCTCCGCCATGTCGATGTGTTCGACAGGGGACGGATGCGACGCCCTGAACGACGGCGGCGCAGCTACCCAGGATCGCCCGTGACTCGTTCGAGATCTCGGGGAGTAAATTATCCTGCGCGACGCTCCGCGCCAGCGGCTTCGACTCGCCCTCCGGCTATCGCGGTAGCCTCGACACCAGCCGCGATGCTCGCCGCGCCCCGAGAGGCCGCGATGGGAGTCGAGGCTCTACTTCAGCTTCTCGGACAGGCCCTTTAAGCCAGCCTCGTAGATGCCGCCGATCACCTCCGCGGCCTTAGCATCAGGTGCGCCCTTCGCGGTGAACGTGCCCGTCCACGGCACCTTCGAGCCCGCACCGTTCGGCGTGACCATGATGGTGGACCTGTAGTCCGACACCGGAAGCGGGCTCTCCAGGATCGTGTAGGTGTAGTCCATCTTGTTCTCGTCGCGCGCCTGCTGCTGCTCGACAATGATGCCGCCGCCTTTCAGGCTGGGGGTGCGCACGGGCTTACCATTTTGGGCCGAGGGTACGCACTTCTCGATCGCCGAATGCCAGTCGCCGATCCCGCAGAACTGGCCGATCGTCTTCCATACGGCGAAAGCCGGTGCCCCAATGTTGGTTGACTTGGAAACCTCCAGGACCACGGCTGGGAGTGTTGAAGTCAGAGCGAAGGTGCAAGTTCTGTAGATTGCGTAGAGGCGCAAAGAGCGAATTCTTATTCCGGCGGAGCGGATTTCTCTCCCTCAAGCTGGAGCCGGCGTGCGGGAGCGCCTGCCTTTTCTATTACAGGAGCGTGGTGCTCGACCCAAAATGGTGTGTCTTGACGGCATCAATGTGTGCGCGCATCAGACCCCCGGATCCCCACTCCCGGCCGGAACCCCAGCGGCTGCCTCGCGCGAAAACCGGTACGCGGCCGTACTGCTGCCGGAAGATTCGGTTTTTTGCGATGAAACAGTATCGCTCTTGAAACGTTATGTTATTGTTTACTAACTCTAGTGGACAGCTCATGCATAACTCGTCTAAATCTTCGCACGCTGCTGTTTTGTTTGTGGCTCTCGAAGTAGCCGCGTTTGTCAGCCCAGCTTCAGCTTTGACGAGGGGCTCCTCAACGAGCCTAGGTGCACCAGCTGATCTCGTGACCGACGTACAGAGGGTTCCCCGAGGGCACTGGATGATGCATCGAGACAGACATCATTACAGATCTCGGCGTCAGCGCCATCATCGGCGCATGTGGGGGAATTGAGTTAAACGGGGCTAGCTTCGGTCGCTTCTTGGCGCTGCTCGAACTCCCGATCAGTTGGCACGATTAAGCCAACGTTGCGCGAGGAGACTGGCGACGTTTTGGCGGACTGGGACGCGGAGCCGACCGTGAACCCCGCTATCGCCGAGCTTGCATTGCGCGGCTCCGAACGCTCGGAGGTCAATGATGCCGGATGTCGTTCGCCGGGCGGGATCACCGCATCCCGTCACCCACGTCGACCCCCCGCGTGCGCACGACACGCGCTTTGCCGAGGTAGTTCCGCACGGCGCGCGGCTGCTCTCCCTCTACGACCACGCAACCTTCAGCGAGGGGCCAGTCTGGTGGCCCGCCCGCCGGATGTTGGTCTGGTCCGATGTCGAGGGCCGACGTGTGCTCGGCTGGCGCGAGGACGGGTGCGTCGAGGTTGTTGTCGATGCCACGCCTTTTATCAACGGCCACACAGTCGATCGTGCGGGTAACCTCGTGCACTGTGAGCACGGGAACCGGCGCCTGTCGCGAACGACACCGGAGGGATGCTACGAGCCGCTGGTTGGGACCTACCAAGGACGGCGCTTCAATTCCCCCGATGATGTCGTCTGTGCTGCAGACGGTGCGCTCTGGTTCACCGATCCAAGCTATGGCCTGGTGCTGCCCAAGCAGGGCGCACTCGCCGAGCCCGAGCTCGACCATCGTAGCGTCTACCGCGTCGATCCGGCGACGGGCGAGGCGGCGCGAATGGCGGATCTGGAACAGCCCAACGGCCTCGCCTTCACCCCCGATGGCCGGACACTGTACGTCACCGATACCTCCCGCTCTCTCGGCGGGGACCGACACACGATCTTCACCTTCGACGTGACCGGGACGCAGAGGCTGGAGAATCAGCGTGTGTTCGCCGAGATTGAACCCGGTTTCCCGGATGGCGTGCGTGTCGATAGTCGCGGCTGGGTTTGGACGAGCTCGGAGGCCGGCGTGCAGGTCTTCGCGGGCGACGGGCACCGGCTCGGCCTGATCCCGACGCCCCAGACTTGCTCCAACCTATGCTTCGCCCCTGCTGAAACGCGCTTGTTTATCACCTCAAAGGCCCATCTCTACGCCCTCAATTTGGTCGGCGGCATAGGGTGAGGGAGCCGGCGATGCTCACGATATCATAAACGGGAAGCAGGAGGCGCTGGGAACCCCAGTTTCCAAAACCAGTCGCTCATCCGAACGACGAAGCGGGCTTTGTCACCGACGTTCATTTATTCACTCCTCCTCACCGACGGATTTCAATGCTCTATACGGCACATGTCGTAATGAGCGCTCGCAGGAGCAAAGATCTATGGCCGAGACTGTAGGCGATTTCTTCTGGAAGCGTCTCGCTGAGTGGGGCGTGAAGACGATCTTCGGCTACCCGGGCGACGGTATCAACGGTCTGCTCGGGTCGATGCAGCGCCTTGATCTGCCGTTCGAGTTCATCCAGGTCCGGCACGAGGAGATGGCGGCCTTCATGGCCTCGGCCTACGCCAAGTTCACCGGCGAGGTCGGCGTGTGCCTGGCCACCTCTGGACCAGGTGCAACGCATCTGCTCACTGGCATGTACGACGCTCGTCTCGACCACGTTCCGCTGCTCGCCATCGCCGGGCAGCAGGCGCGGAACGTCAACGGCGCGCATTACCAGCAGGAGTTTGACCTCACGAGCGTCTACAAGGACGTCGCTGCCTATGTGCAGCAGGCCTCCTCGCCGGCGCAGATCCGTCACATCGTCGATCGCGCCATGCGCATCGCCAAGGCGGAGCGGAAGGTCTCGGCCATCATCCTGCCGAACGACCTGCAGGACACACCCTACGAAGGGCCGGTGCGCAAGCACGGCAACACGTTCTCGGGGGTCGGCTACACCGCCCCGAAGGTCGTGCCGTTCGATGCTGACCTCAATCGCGCAGCCGACGTGCTCAATGCCGGCGAGAAGGTCGCGATCCTCGTGGGCGCTGGGGCGCTCCACGCCACCGACGAGGTGATCGCGGTGGCGAACAAGCTCCAGGCCGGCGTCGCCAAGGCGCTGCTCGGCAAGGCAGCGCTACCCGACGACTTGCCCTTCGTCACCGGCACAATCGGCCTGCTCGGCTCCAAGCCCTCCTCCGACATGATGGAGGAGTGCGACACCCTGCTGATGATCGGCTCCGGTTTCCCCTGGGCCGAGTTCCTACCCAAGGAGGGCCAAGCTCGAGGCGTGCAGATCGACATCGCACCGGAGATGCTGTCGCTGCGCTACCCCATGGAGGTGCCGCTCTGCGGCGAGTCCGGCGAGACGCTGCGCGCCCTGCTGCCGCTCTTGGAGCAGAAGAAGGCGGGCGGCTCTTGGCGCACCGGCATCGAGAAGGGGATGGTCTCCTGGTGGAAGGAGGCCGAGGATCGGGCGATGGCCAAGGCCAATCCCGTCAATCCGCAGCGCGTGACCTGGGAACTCTCGCCGCGCATGCCCGAGCGGGTGATCGTCACCTCGGATTCCGGTTCCTGCGCCAACTGGTACGCCCGCGATCTCAAGATGCGCCGCGGCCAAATGTGTTCGCTCTCAGGCGGGCTCGCCTCGATGGGCGCGGCTGTGCCCTACGCCATCGCGGCGAAGGTCGCCCATCCCGACCGGCCCGTGATCGCGCTCGTCGGCGACGGCGCCATGCAGATGAACAACATGGCCGAGCTGATCACCGTCTCGAAGTACATGCATCGCTGGCCGAACAAGACCTGGATCTGCTGCGTGTTCAACAACGAGGACCTGAACCAGGTTACCTGGGAACAGCGGGTGATGGAGGGCAATCCGAAGTTCGAGGCGAGCCAGGATATCCCGAATGTGCCCTACCACAAGTTCGCGGAGCTAATCGGCCTGAAGGGCATCTATGTCGACGATCCGGCCAAGGTCGGCTCCGCCTGGGACGAGGCCCTGGCGAGCCCGGTTCCGGTGGTGCTCGAGGTGAAGACCGATCCCGAGGTCCCGCCGTTGCCGCCGTTCTTCACCCTCCAGCAGGTGCAAAACTTCATGACGATGCTCGGCAAGGGAGACCCGAGGGAGGGCCATTTGCTGGCTGACACAGCGCGGCAGGTCCTGAGTTCCGTCCTTCCCGGCGGCAAGTAGAACGGGCATTGATCCGATGCGAGACGATCCGACGATCGCGTCGGTGCGGGCGCAGGCCTACACCGTGCCGACCGACGCGCCCGAAGCCGACGGCACCCTGGCCTGGGACCGGACGACGATCGTTGTCGTACACGTCGAGGCCGGGGGCGAGACCGGCATGGGCTTCAGCTACACGGACGCCAGCGTCGCGGGGCTGATCGGCAACACTCTCCGAGCCAAGATCGATGGATTGTCCGCCCTCGATCTACCGCGGGCGAACGCGGTACTCCGCGGTGCGGTGCGCAACCTCGGCCGCTCCGGGCTCGCGGCGAACGCCGTCTCGGCTCTCGACACGGCTCTCTGGGACCTCAAAGCCCGCCTCCTCGGGCTGCCGCTCGCACGGCTGTTTGGGCAAGCGCGCGCGAGCGCGGCAATCTACGGCAGCGGCGGCTTCACCAGCTACGACGACCGGCAGTTGCACGAGCAACTCGCTCGCTGGGTGGAGGTCGACGGCTGCGGTGCGGTGAAGATGAAGGTCGGCAGCGAGCCGGCCCGCGATCCCGCCCGGATGGCAGCGGCCAAGCAGGCCATCGGCGATGCGACTCTGTTCATCGATGCCAACGGCGCCTTCACATCCAAGGCCGCCATCACCTTCGCTGAGGCGGCAGAGGAATTTGGCGTCGCGTGGTTCGAGGAACCAGTGACGAGCGACGACCCGGCTGGGCTCGCGGTCGTGCGCGCCGCCGCGCCACCCGGAATGGAGATCGCGGCGGGCGAGTACGTCTACACGCTGGAGGACATGCGTGGGCTCCTCGCAGCAGGTGCCGTCGATGTGGCGCAGGCGGATGTCACCCGTTGCGGCGGCTACACGGGCTTTATCCACGCCGCGGTTCTCTGCGAGGCGGCGCATCTCGACCTCTCCGGCCATTGCGCGCCGGCCCTGCACCTGCCCGTCGCAGTGGCCGTGCCCCGCTTCCGGCACCTGGAATGGTTCCACGACCACGTGCGGATAGAGCGAATACTGTTCGACGGTGCCCCGGAGCCGCGGGACGGGTCGATCAGACCGGACCTGTCGCGGCCAGGCCACGGCCTCGTCCTCAAGTCGCAGGATGCCGATGTCTATGCCGTCTGACCGCTCGCCACGCCCTCCAGAGCGTCACCGGGCTGCGCCGCACGCCGCTGATCGGCACAGCCCTCGCACACCGCTCATCCGCCGCCGTGTCGCGCCGCTGCGCCCGAAGGCGGCCTTGCATCCTGTCTTGGTGCTCGCTGCCTCGGCCGCGGCCGCCGGCCTGCTTACCTGGTTCGCCGCCGGACGCTCGAAGCGGCTCGGCCCGGCCTCGCATGCCGGACGGCAAGCCTCACCCGACCGCGGGCGCAGTTATGGACGGCGCGGTGCGGAGGTCACTGCCAGCGCTGCGCAGCGCCTGAACCACGCCTCGTCCATGCTCGCCGCCTCGGTGCTTTTCGACTCCGGGCTGGAGCATTACCGCGGCCAGTTCTTCAACCGGGCGATGTACACGCCGATCGTCGTGTCGAGCGTCACGCTGGCCTCCTCGCTGCACGGCGCCGGCGACACCGATCCGGGCAGCTCACACGTGCGCCACGCCGTGCAGGCGCTCGCCGGCATCACGGGCCTCGTCGGCTTCGGCTTCCACGCCTACAATGTCGGCAAGCGCGAGGGCGGCTACTCCTTCCAGAACCTGTTCTACGCTGCTCCGATCGGCGCGCCGATGGCGCTGACGCTCGCCGGGGTGCTCGGTGTCGTCGCCGAGCGGGTGCGCGATGCCGATCTGGACGCACCGCATCTCGCCGACCTACCCGCCGGCAAGGCGCTGGCCTTGGCCACCGCCGGGATGCTGCTCGGCACCACCGCGGAGGCCGGGTTGCTGCATTTCCGCGGCGCCTTCCAGAATCCGGCCATGCTGGTGCCGGTGTCGCTGCCGCCGCTCGGCGCTGCGGCGCTGGTGCTCGCCGCAACCCGCGCGCCCGGTACGCCCCAGACCGACGCTAAGGTGGCGATGTGGGCCGTCTCGGCCATGGGGATCGCGGGCGTAGCCTTCCACGCCTACGGCGTCGCTCGGATGATGGGTGGCTGGAGCAACTGGCGCCAAAACCTCATCGACGGTCCGCCGCTGCCGGCTCCGCCCTCTTTCTCCGGCGTTGCGCTCGGAGGCTTAGCCGCCATCGAACTCATCGAACGTCATCGTTCCCGATTCTAGTCCCGCGAGGTCCCATGCACTCCCGTAAAGACCTCTTCCCCGGCTACGACGTGCTGGCCAAACGCGACACCCCGTCGTGGAATGCCAAGACTCGGGCGGTCATCGACGAGCGGCTGGCGATCACGCCCGAGACGCACCGCTTCCTCGAATCGGCGGAATTCGCCACCCTGCAGGCGATTGCCGACCGCATCGTACCCCAGCCTTCGGACCGTACCGAGCCGGTGCCGATGGCGGCAATGGTCGATCGCAAGCTCGCGAGTGGCGAGCACGACGGCTACCGCTACGCAGGTCTTCCCGAGCAGGGCGAGGCGTGGCGACGCGGCCTCAAGGCCCTGGAGGCCGAAGCGCAACAGGCCTTCAGCGCTCCTTTCCACGGTCTCGGTGCCTGGGCGCGGGACGAGTTGCTGAAGGCCTGTGAAAAGGGTGAGCTTAAGAGTTTTGCTTGGGACGGCATGCCGAGCGATCTGTTCTTCAAGAGGCGGCTCATCCCCGATCTCGTGAAGGCCTACTACGCCCACCCCACCGCCTGGAACGAGATCGGCTGGGGCGGCCCGGCGAGCCCGCGCGGCTACGTGCGCATGGACTTCGACCGGCGCGACCCGTGGGAAGCGGCCGAGAGCTACCCCGGCCGTGAGAGCGAGGCCCGCGCCGAAAACCTGCGCGTCGGCCGCTGAGGATCGTTGAGCGACATGCGTCTTTCAGGAATTGGCAACGCCGCGGACAACCCGCGTTTCGGCACGCCGGCCGATGACCCGATGCACCGGCCCCGTGCCGCCCAGGGCCGCGCGCCCAACGTGATGCGCATGGGCGAGTGGGTGCCGATGCGCCAGTTTCGTGACGAGGAGGAGGTCGACTTCGTCATCGTAGGCACCGGCGCGGGCGGTGGCACGCTGGCCTGCCGCCTGGCCGAGCACGGCTTTACTGTGGCGGCGCTCGATGCCGGCGCGTACTGGCGACCCCTCGAAGACTTCGCCTCCGACGAGATGCACCAATCGAAACTCTACTGGACGGACGAGCGCATCGTCGACGGCGAGAACCCGCTGCAGATGGGCTCGAACAATTCCGGAAAGGCGGTCGGCGGCTCCACCGTGCACTACGCCATGGTAGCCCTGCGCTTCCGCCCCGAGTGGTTCAAGGCGCGCACCCTGCTGGGCTACGGCGCCGACTGGCCTGTCGATTGGCGGGAGATGTGGCACTACTACGATCAGGTTGAGGACGACCTGAAGATCTCCGGTCCGGTCACCTATCCGTGGGGACCGAAGCGCCCGCGCTACCGCTACCGCGCTCACGAGCTGAACGCCGCCGCCAAGGTGCTTGCCCGCGGGGCTGAGGCGATGGGCATCGGCTGGACGCCGACGCCGCTGGCGACGGTTTCGGCGCCACGCGGCGACAGCCCTCCTTGTGTCTACCGCGGCTTCTGTACGCTCGGCTGCTCGACCAATGCCAAGCAGAGCGTGCTCGTGACCTACCTGCCGCGCGCACTCGCGGCCGGCGCAGAGATCCGCGATCTCGCCATGGTCGGGCGGATCGAGACTAAGGACGGGCGCGCCATCGGTGTGCATTACTATCGCGATGGCCGCTGGCGCTTCCAGCGGGCCAAGAACGTGGTGGTGGCCGGCTACGCGATCGAGACGCCACGCCTGCTCCTGATGTCGGCTAACCGCGAGTTCCCGGACGGGCTGGCCAACTCATCGGGCCTGGTGGGAAAGAACCTCACAGTTCAGGGCAATCAGGCCGTCTGGGGGGACTTCGAGGAGGAGATCCGATCCTACAAGGGGCCGCCATCCCTCGCCGTCTCGGAGCACTGGAACTACGAGGATCGCGGCAAGGACTGCTTCGGCGGCTACTGCTACATGAGCCAGGGCCCGCTCCCGACGCTTTGGGGCAGCACACAGTCCGGCGCGCACGGCCTCTGGGGCGAGGCGCTGGTCTCCGAGATGCAGCGCTACAACCATGTCGCCGGCCTGAAGGTCGTCTCCGAGTACATGCCGCAGGAGCGCAACCGGGTCACGCTCTCGGACGTGAAGGATCAGTACGGACTGCCGGTCGCGCACATCACCTATTCCTGGTGCGACAACGACAAGGCCATGAACCGGCACGCGCTCCGCTTCATGGGGCAGGCGCTGGCCGCTGCTGGCGGGCGCAACATCTGGGAACAGGGTGACGACACCTGCCACCTCTACGGCACCGCCCGCATGGGTGACGACCCGAAGACTTCCGTGGTGAACGGCGATTGCCGCTCCTGGGACATCCCCAACCTGTGGGTCTGCGACGGCTCGGTCTTCCCCACGGTGGGCGGCGTAAACCCCTCACTCACCATCCAGGCCATCGCCCTGCGTACCGCCGACCGCGTCAAGGCAAGCGCCAGGGCCGGAGGGGACCGCCGTGGCTGATCCAATCTGGATGCACAGAGACGGCGGAGCGTACCGGTCACTCCGCAGGGCAAGTGCTATTCTAGCTCGGCTGGCGGCCGTGGTTGCGGTGGGCGAACTCGGCGGCTGCGGCATACTCAATCACGGCTTCTTGGGCGCGGCCGGGCCGGTCGCCGACCAGACCCGTGGCTTGTTCCTGCTCGCCTGCTTCATCCTGCTCTTCGTCGTCGGACCCGTGCTGCTGCTGACACCGATCGTGGCGTGGCATTATCGAATCTCGAACACGAACAGCGCTTACCGCCCGAAATGGGCCTTCAACTGGCCGCTCGAAGGCCTGATCTGGATCCCGCCCCTCATCATCGTAGCAGTACTCGCGGTGTTCCTGTGGCGTGATACCCACGCGCTCGATCCATACAAGCCGCTGGCCTCGCTTAATCCACCGGTCGAGGTCCAAGTGGTGGCGCTCGATTGGAAGTGGCTGTTCATCTACCCCGAAGAAGGAGTGGCAACGGTCAACCAGTTCGTCCTTCCCGTCGGCCGCCCAGTTCACCTCAGCCTGACCAGCGCCACGGTCATGCAGTCGTTCTTCGTGCCCAAGCTCGGTGGGCAGATCTACGCAATGGCCGGCATGACGACGCAGCTCCATCTCGAAGCGACCGAAGCAGGACGCTTCCGCGGCGAGAACACGCAGTTCAACGGGAAGGGCTTCCCGAAAGAGAAATTCCCCGTGCTCGCAAATTCGGCCGACCAGTACGCGGACTGGCTGGCGCAGGTGCGGTCAAGCGGCAGGACTTTGGACATGAAAGCCTTCGAGTCGCTGTCCGAGCCCTCCATTCCGGAGAGTCCAATCCGGTTTGGGTCGGTCGCGCCGGACCTGTTCAAGCACATCCTCCAGCAGTTCCATCCCGGCGTTCGCGCCGCCCAAGGACGATACCACCAATGAGCGACGGCAGCCTCTGGTACGTCCTGTTCGGCCGCCTCGACGCGAAGGCGTTTCCCTTCGTGCGCGCCTGGGAAAATCCTAACATTAGCGAGATCATCGGCGCCTTCGCTGGTGCCTTGGTCGTAATCGGTGCAGTCGCCCTCGTGGCGCTGCTGACCTGGAAGCGCTGGTGGCGGCCGTTGTTCTTTGAGTGGCTGACCAGCCTCGATCACAAGAAGATCGGCATCATGTACATCGTGCTCGCCGGTGTGATGTTCTCGCGTGCGCTGATCGAGGCGGTGCTGATGCGCACCCAACAGGCTCTCGCGATTAATGACCCCGGCATCGTCGGACCAGAGCATTTTGCGCAATTGTTCAGCACGCACGGCAGCATCATGATCTTCTTCATGGCCATGCCGTTCCTCACGGGCCTGATCAACTACGTCGTCCCGCTCCAGATCGGCGCTCGCGACGTCGCCTTCCCGCTGCTCAACTCGATCAGCCTGATGCTGACGGGGGGCGGGGCCGGGCTGGTGATGATCTCGCTCGTACTTGGTAAGTTCTCTACCGGCGGCTGGTCCGGCTACCCGCCCTACACCGAGATTGCGTATCAGCCCGGCGTCGGCCCCGACTACTGGATCTGGGCGATCACCCTGTCGTCGATCGGCACGACCCTGTCGGGCCTCAACTTCGCGGCGACGATTTACAAGAAGCGCTGCCCCGGCATGCAGCTCATGCGCATGCCGCTCTTTTGCTGGACCACACTGTGCACCGCGATCCTGATGATTTTCGCGATGCCGCCGCTGACCGTGGCGACCGCCCTGCTCGCCCTCGATCGCTACCTCGACTACCATTTCTTCACCAACGATCTCGGCGGCAACGTGATGAACTACGTGAATCTCTTCTGGCTGTTCGGCCACCCGGAGGTTTACATCGTCATTCTGCCATCCTTCGGCATCTATTCAGAAGTAGTATCAGCCTTCTCGTCGAAGGAACTCTACGGCTACACGTCGCTCGTCATCGCGACTATGGCGATTGCCCTTTTGTCGTTCACGGTATGGCTGCACCACTTCTTCACGATGGGTCAGAGCCCTGACATCAATTCCTATTTCGGGATCGCGACGATGCTGATCGGCGTGCCCACCGGCGTGAAAGTCTACGACTGGATCTGGACGATGTTCCGGGGCGAGGTGCGCTTCACCCCGCCGATGCTGTTCTCGATCGCCTTCATCGTTACCTTCGTGCTCGGCGGTTTCTCCGGCATCCTGCTCGCGATCCCGCCGATCGACTTCATGGTCCACAACACCGTCTTCCTGGTCGCGCATTTCCACAACGTGCTCATTCCCGGCACGCTCTACGGCCTGATCGCCGGCTACCAGTACTGGTTCCCAAAGGCGTTCGGGTTCCGTCTATCGGAAGGCTGGGGCAAGATCTCCTTCATCTGCTGGGTTGCCGGCTTCTACCTCGCCTTCATGCCGCTCTACGTGCTCGGTCTCGGAGGCATGCCGCGACGCTCCCAGGCCCTGTTCGAGCCCGACTACTGGCCCTGGCTCCTCGTTGCGGAGATCGGGGCCTTCATCCTGCTCGCCGGCCTCCTAAGCCTGTTCGTGCAGCTCTGGGTCAGCGTGCGCGATCGCGAGAGCAACCGCGTGCCGGTCGGCGATCCCTGGGATGCGCGCAGCCTGGAGTGGTCGGTCTCCGCGCCACCGCCGGAGTACAACTTCGCGACAATCCCGCATGTCAGCGGGCGTGACACGTTTTACCTGCGCAAAGTCCATGGAGGTGCCTACAAGCCCGCTGACCATTACCGCGGCATCGAGATGCCGAAGAACAGCTGGGTCGGGCCACTGGTCGGCTTCGGCGGTGCGGTCTGCACCTTCGGCCTGGTCTGGCATATCTGGTGGATGGCGCTACTCGGCTTTGCGGCGATCTGGCTGCCTGTGATCGCGCGCAGCTTCGTGCGCGACACGCACCGCTGGATTCCCGCAGCCGAGGTGGAGGCCGAGGATCGCCACTGGCTAGACCTCGCGCACGCCACACGCCCCGTGCCGCGCCAGCACGAAGAGAGCCAAGCCAATCGCGGGCTCGCGAAGATCATCCCGGCTGAGGTGGCAGCATGACCGGCCCGCAACTCCGGCACGTCGGCCTCAACCTCCAGGGTTCTAACCATCTTGAACTCCACGAGGCCGAGACCAGTCTTTACGGGTTCTGGATCTTCCTCATGAGTGACGCGATGGTGTTCGCGCTGCTCTTCGCGGTCTACGGCACCCAAGTCGCCGCCACGGCGGGTGCGCCGGGACCGGAGGCCGAGTTCAAGCTCGGCAGCGCCTTCATCGAGACAGTGTTCCTGCTCACGAGCAGCCTGACCTTCGGGCTCGCCTCGATCGCGATGAAGTACGATCGTTCTCACACGAAGCTCGTCGCGCTGCTCTGCTTGACCCTTGTTCTCGGGATGGCGTTCCTGGGCTTCGAGTTGCACGATTTCGCGACGATGTTCTCCGACAACGCCACGCCTGACCGTAGCGGCTTCCTCTCCGTCTTCTTCGCCCTGGTGCCGACGCATGGCCTCCACGTCACGGCGGGCTGCATCTGGATCGTCGTGACGCTCGTGCAGATCGCGATTTTCGGGACCGATGCACGTGTCAAGCTGAACGTCTTGAAGCTCGGCCTGTTCTGGCACTTCCTCGACATCATCTGGATCGCGATCTTCTCGGTCGTCTACCTGCAGGGAAAACTCGGATGAGTGCGCAGGGCCAAACAAGAGCGAGGGTCTTGCTGAAAGCCGCGGGCGCCGCCGCCGTGCTCAGCACCTCCAGGCTGCTGTTTGGTGGTGCTGGAAGACTGGGAGGGCAGCCTCAGCGCGATGAGCCCCGCAACCAGAAGCCCGCCGACGATGGGTCGCATTCCAAGCGCACCGACCTGATCACCTACGGGACTGGTTACGTCCTGGCCCTGGTGCTGACCTGTTCCGCCTTCGCGCTCGTACACTGGCACTGGGCGAGTGGCGCGACCGCGCTCGGCGTCATCTTCGCCCTCGCGTTGATCCAGGCGATCGTGCATTTCCGCTGCTTCCTGCACGTCAGCCTGGGTCGCTCGGCCCGCGACGACCTCGAGCTGATCCTATTCTCCACCCTGACCATCGCCTTGATGACGGGCGGCACGCTCGTCGTGCTGTTCAACCTCCGCATGCGCATGATGTAGCCGGCCACGCGGCACTCGCCGCTTCAGCCGGCGACATCCGCTCAGCGATGCCGCAGCCGCCGCGGCTCGTTGACGGACCGCGCAGCAGCCACAGCGCCGACGACGGAGGCGCCGAGCGCCGTCGCGATGCCGAGCTTGAGCCAGCGCGGATCGGCCGCCGGAACGGTGGAGACCGCGCGATCGTCGAAGCGGCCATGTGCGCCTGGATCCGTGTCGACCGGCTCGTAGAGGTTGTCCGGGCGGTTCTCCATCGCGGCCTGATCGGTCATCTCGCCGCGATAGCCGTGCCGAGCGAGGTAGCCGTCGATACAGCCGGGCACGACCATGTTTCCGAGGATCGCCTTCCAGGTTGGGAAACCGATCCACAGCTCCCGCGGGGTGTCGTGCGCGGCGCAGTAGACGTGGCGGGCGATCGCCTCAGGCTGGTAGATCGGCGGCACCGGCTCGAGCTTGCGCGGCATGCGCGAGCGCGCCCAGTCGAACTGGGGCGTGTTGACGGCGGGGAGCTGCACCATCGTCAGCCGCACCCGGCTGCCGTCGTGCAGGAGTTCGCTGCGCAGCGAGTCGAGGAAGCCGCGCACCGCGGCCTTCGCGGCGCAGTAGCTCGACTGCAGCGGGATTGAACGGTAGGCGAGCGCCGAGCCGATGCAGATGATGCTGCCTGCATCGCGCTTAGTCATGTGCTTGAGCGCCGCGAGCGTGCCGTAGACCTGGCCGAGGTACGTGACTTCGGTAGCCTGCTTGTACTCGTCGGGCCTCGTCTGCTGAACGGGCGCGTAGATCGTGACCATCGCGACATTGATCCAGACGTCGATGGCACCGAATTCTTTGACGGTCTCATCAGCCGCTCGCATGACAGCATCGGCGTCGGCCACGTCAACTTGATGAGCCATGGCGCGGCCGCCGGCCTGCTCGATGTCCCGCACAGTCCCCTTCAGCCCGGTCTCGCCGCGGGCGAGAACCGAGACGTTCCAGCGATGGCGGGCAAACTCGTGCGCGATGGCCCGTCCGACACCGGCGCTGGCACCCGTTACAACCACGGTCGGACGCCGGTCATTGGCTTCTTTGCTGTCCATAAATCATCCTTTTCTTCAATGCACCGCGATCCATAGGAGGACCGATCAATTGGGCGGAACGTCAGCCTGACGCCAACCATACTGCCAGCACTCCGTTCCGAAGGGCCCATGCAAGACATGTAACCTATGGTACAACTTTGAGAGCCTGCAGTTCATGATTGGCCCCCACGAGGTGGCTCTCCGTCGGGTTTGGTGGAAAGTTAGCGTGACGGTTAGCCCGTAGCGAAGGTCTTCGTCACGACGCAGATCAGGGCATGACCCTGCTCTGCCCACTGCCCGGCTGTCGCTTCGTTCGTGTCGTACGGGACGGCCCGGGCGCCCTCCCCGTCCTCGCCCAAGCTCGGCACGATCATGCCCGCTGCCCGACATGTCGGACCCTCAGCACGTCGGTCCATAGCCGCCACCATCGATGGCCCACCGACCTGCGGGTCAGCGGCAATGCGGTCCGTCTGCAACTGACGGTCCGGCGCTTCTACTGCCGCGACCCGGCCTGCCCCCGCCACACCTTCGCCGAGCGCTTCCCGTATCTGCTCGTCCGCCACRCCCAGCGCACCCGGCGGCTCGTCCAGGCCCAGGCTCGGACCGGTCTCGCGCTCGGCCGCCAGCCTGCGGCCCGGCTGCTCGCGTACTTGGCCATGCCAACCTGACCTGACCGGCTGGCTTTGGACCGGGCTGATTGAGAGGATCAGTCAGGATCGAAGGAGTCGGCCATGCGGCGAGGTCAGAAGACGAGCGCGGAGCAGGTCGTGCTGAAGCTGCGCCAGATCGAGGTGCAGACGGCACAAGGCAAGAGTTTGGCGCTGGCGTGCAAGGAGGCGGAGATCTCCGAGCAGAGCTACTACCGCTGGCGCAAGGAGTACGGTGGCCTCCAAGTCGACCAGGCCAGGAAGATGAAGGACCTGGAGCGCGAGAACGCGCGGCTGCGGCGGCTTGTGGCCGATCTGTCTTTAGAGAAGCAGGTTCTGGCGGACGTCGCCTCGGGAAACTTATAGCCCCCGAGCGACGCCGGCAGGCGGTCGATGGCATCCGTGAGAAGTACGGTCTCTCGGAACGCCACGCCTGTCGGATCGTCGGCCAGGACCGGGGCACGCAGCGCTACGTGCCCACCGTGCTGGCCGACGAGGATGCGCTGACCCAGGCCATCATCGCCCTGGCGTCCGAGTACGGACGCTACGGCTACCGCCGCGTCACCGCGCTGCTTCAGGCAGCCGGCTGGCAAGTTGGCAAGGACCGGGTCCAGCGCATCTGGCGTCGCGAGGGGCTGAAGGTTCCCGGCCGACATAGACCCCGCAGCCGCCTGTGGCAGAACGACGGCTCGTGCGTGCGACTACGGCCGCTCCACCGCAATCACGTCTGGAGCTTCGACTTCGTGCAGGCGCAGACGCACGATGGGCGGAGCCTGCGCATCCTGACGCTGATCGACGAGCACAGCCGGGCTTGCCTCGCCTTGAAGGTGGCGCGGCGTATCAACAGCGTCGGCGTGATCGAGGCCCTGGCGGAGGCGATGTGCCTGCACGGCATCCCGGAGCACATCCGCTGCGACAATGGCCCTGAGATGATCTCGAAGGCACTGCGCAAGTGGGTCGCCGAAGCTGGCTCGCAGATCCAGTACATCGCACCCGGCTCGCCATGGGAGATGGCGTAATCGGTCTTGAGTCGCGCAAGCTCGCCAGACCGATCCAACGATCCGGAAGGGCTGCTACCATGCTCCACTATGTTGGCCTCGATGTCTCCCTCGACCAAACCAGCCTGTGCATGCTCGACGCGGCCGGCCGGATCGTGCGCGAGACCAAGATCGACACCGATCCCGACGTGATCGCCGCCTACCTCGGCCAAACCGCTCTGACCGTCGAGCGGGTTGGCCTGGAGGCGGGACCGCTCTCGCAGTGGCTGCACGCCGGCCTCGTCGCGCACGGGCTGCCGACGATCTGCGTCGAGACCCGCCACACCAAGGCGGCGCTGGGCGCCATGCCGGTCAACACCGACCGCGGGGACGCACGCGGCATCGCGCAGCTGATGCGTACCGGCTGGTTCAAGGCGGTACACGTCAAGACGCAGCAGGCGCAGGAGTGGCGCCTGCTCCTCACCCAGCGTCGCCTGCTCGTCAACAAGCTGATCGACGTCGAGGCCGAGATCCGCGGCACGCTACGCGGCTTCGGGCTGAAGATCGGGCGCGTAGGGCGCGCCGGGTTTGCGGTGCGCGTGCGCGAGTTGCTCGCTGACCGGCCAAGCCTCCTGCGGGTCGTCGAACCCGTTCTGCTCGTGCAGGCCGCGCTGCTGGCGCAGCGTGAGGCCCTGCATCGGATGGTCTTACAGACGGTCCGCGAGGAGGAGGTCTGCCGGCGGATGATGACGGTGCCTGGCGTAGGCCCGATCACGGCGCTGGCCTTCCGCGCAACGGTCGATCAGGCCGAGCGCTTCACCCGCTCGCGCGACGTGGGCGCCCACTTCGGTTTGACGCCACGCCGCTACCAGTCCGGCGAGACGGATCGTTCGGGCACGATCACCAAAACCGGCGACGCGCTCACGCGTCACGCACTGTACGAGGCTGCCACCAGCATGCTGGTACACGCCACAAAACCCTCGTCCTTGCGCCGCTGGGCTCTGGCAATCGCCAAGCGCCGCGGGCTGCAGAAGGCGCGCGTCGCCCTCGCGCGCCGCTTGGCGGTCGTGCTCCACCGGATGTGGCGCGACGGCAGCGTGTTCCACCCGCAGGGACGACCTGCCATGGCCTGATCCGGCTGCCGACGAGATCCGCGCGCGTCGCGGAATGGTGTCCCCGTGGGGACGAGGGTTAGGCGAGGACGGACCCGTTCCTGTGCCCGGCATCTGCGGATGCCAAGGCCGCGTAAGGGAGATTGGTCCCGCCGCCCTTCAGCACCCCATCCTGAGGCGGTCGCATACCGACCTCGAAGAGAAGCATGAGATCCACGGGGGATCACCGCGTCCATTGACATGCGCGATATCGATTAGAGAAGAACGGGTACTGTGAGAGCTTCAACGGCAAGCTGCGCGACGAGTGCCTGAGGCAGGAGATCTTCTACTCACTCAAGGAGGCACAGATCGTGATCGGCCTCTGGCAGAACACGTACAACCGCGTCCGGCCGCATTCGTCGCTGGGCTACAGACCACCCGCGCCCGTCAGCTACCCGGATCTGGCCTTCCAGCTACCCATGGCAGCGGCCATGCAGTAGCCTCGCAACTAGCCCGGTCCAAAATACCGGTCGGGTCAGGTGGCCGAACTTGGTGTGCCGCTGATCGTGGTGCTCGGCCACGAGAAGTGCGGGGCGGTGCAGGCGGCCGTCAGCGTGGTGAGGGAGAACACCACCTTCCCCGGCAGCATCGGCCAGATGGTCGAGCCGATCGTGCCGGCGATGCTGAAGGTACAGGGCCAATCGGGTGATTTGCTCGACAACGCGGTGCGCGAGAACGTGCGCCGCACCGCCAATCGGCTTCGCACCTCAGAGGCGCTGCTTACGGAGCCGCTCAACGCCGGCAAGCTGAAGATCGTCGGTGCTCGCTATGACCTCGGCGATGGCAGCGTCGACTTCTTCGACGAGGGTTGAGACACGGGAGCTGCGAGGCCCGCTCCCCTAACTGCTCGGGGAGCCACTCACCTAAACACCTGTGGTACATAGATATTATCAGACAGGTCGCGAGTGCGAGGGCACTCTGCGAGGGCAGCCTATCGATCATACCCCCGGGCCGCGCAGTTCATCTGGAACTCGAATCCGTTCTGGGGCTTGGGAACCCGACCCAGAGCACGCGCTGGCGGTAGGGGCCGGGCTTGCCCAGATCGCACAGGCCATGGCCAATCCCGGACGCCCCGTTGCGGCCCCGGAGCCATTGCACGATCTCGGGGCAGATCTCCGTCCCCCGGTCATTGTAGATTCGCGGCCACCGCGAGGGTTCGAGGTGCAGGAACGAGCAGTACTGGGCGATGAACGCCCGTTGGTAGCTTGACATCCACGGCTGCACGTCCGGGCGCTCCAAATCGTCCTTTCGGTGTCCACCACGGGTCGCCCGACACTGGCCGCGGCGACCTTCTTCTCTAAGCTGTCCATCAGACGGTCGAAGGCCGTCCGGCGCTCGGACTCGGGGGCCGCCTCTGGCGGCATCGGGACCATCGTGGAGTTGGCCGCTGCGAGCTTCCGGACGCTGGCCGAGCAGGTCCGCTCGGGCGTCGGCTCCGAGGCCGTCCTCGGGACCAGCTCCGGCTCCTCCGGACCGCCGTCGATTGTCTCGGTTGGTGGGCCAAACATGCATTTTTCTGCACCCTGGGAAGGATGCTTTTCTAAGATTCAGGAAGGCGGGCTTTCGAGGGGCTGAGAGGCGGCCTCGACAACGACCTCTGCGGCGAGCGCTTGGCTCTTCCGCCACCGGTCGCGTACCGCGTCGAGCTTGACTATGATGATCGAGGAGTCGCGGAATCGCCGCTTGATCTCGATCAACCAGGAGCCGATCTTCTTGAGGGCGTTCTGCACGACCCGGAGGCAGACCTTGGCGCGGACGGCGATGGCCTTCACGGCGGGATCGCAGAATCCGGCTGTCCGGCAGCGTTAGAGGACCACCGAGAGGGCAGCCCGCTCGCCCAGGGTGTGCTCACGGTCGCGTCGCCGAGCGCCGCGTGATCGAGGTGCTGGCGAACCACGAGGAATGCCTGAACAATCACCACTGACGAGATAAATTGTCAGATCTATCGTTGTCGTGCCTCCGCTCCCGAGCGACGGTCCGAATAGGTAGCGGCACGTGCATCGGGCAAACTCCAGGTTTATTCTCGCGTCGGTCGCGCTCGAATCGGATCGGAATAGGGATGCGAAAAGAGGCTCGGGTCCTGCATTGTAAGGCGGTGGACTCCCTCATTCTCGCGGTCGACCACTTCAACCGCTCCTATGATCGAGGTCGCTGCGAGGCCGTACTCATCCTGATGGATCGCGCTTTCGAACTGCTGCTTAAAGCGATCATCGTCCACAAGGGCGGGGAAATCCGGGAGCGCAAAAAGGAGGGTGTTACGATTGGCTTCGATCTATGCCTTCGGAAATGCCTATCCGACGCAGCGCTGAAATGCATTTCGGACGACGATGCCGTGGCGTTGCAGAGCCTCAATTCGCTCCGGGACGCGGCCCAGCACTACGTCGTTGAGCTGTCGGAAGAACAGCTCTACGTCTATGCCCAGATGGGCGTGACGCTGTTCGCCCGCCTCACCCGCGAGGCCCTCGGCCTTCCGATCGGGAACGAGGTTCCTGCACGCGTTCTTCCGATCAGCCCCAAGCCGCCCCAGGATCTGGGAGCCTTGTTCGATCTCGAATTCGCAGACATCAAACGGCTGGTCGCGCCCGGATCGCGCAAGCGCCTCGACGCTCGCGCGAAATTGCGCTCCCTCGCAATTCTTCAGGCCAGCCTCGATGGGCGTAAGAGCCTACCAAGCGACGCCGAACTCGATCAGATCGTCCGCCGTATCAATGCAGGCGAGCCCTGGCGGGCCATCTTCCCCGGCGTTGCGACGCTTGCCATCGAGCTCGATCCGACCGGTCCTGGCTTGTCGATCCGCATCACCCGAAACCGCGGTGAAGCGGTTCAGACAACCGCGGAGGGCGACCCCAACAGCACCGTCGTGGCGGTCAAGACCGTCAACGCGCACGACCATTTTAATCTTGGCCTGCGCGACCTCGCAAAGAAACTGAAGGTCACACAGCCCAAGCTTCTGTGTTTGATTCTGCACGACAAGGTGCAAGGCAACTCTGATTATTATCGCGAGTTCAAGCTGACGACGCAGCCCGTTAAACGCTATAGTCCAAAAGCGCTCGACTACCTCCACCGCCGATTGCGCGACGTTAATCTTGAAGAGCTATGGATCGCATCGAGAGCAGCATGATCAGAAGCATTGCGGTTATCTGCTCCTTGTGTCGAGACATGCCAGGAAAAAGGTTCTAAAATTTAGTCACACCATTAAACTGTTGCGCGACATAAAGGACCGTTATGAAGAAACTATAAGTTCTTATTTTTCAGTGCTCTAGGTCATCTGTTCATCTGATTGGCCACGGTCTAATTATCCTTCTGCTACGATTTATTTTTTTTGAATGCGACAACGACAATATTTTCAATAAAAGGCCTGTTTTTGAAGCGGTTGCGTCCAGCCCGTTCATATTTTCACACTTCAGCGGTTCGGGTCTTGTATGCCTCAACATCCCGATCGATAGGCCGTCCTTAGGAGTCCACAAGCATCTATTCGGTCGTGCTGCGTGTCGTGCTCGCCCTGGTGCTCCAGCACCATCCGCACCGCACGCTCGAGGACCTCAGGAGAGAAGGGTGGGGTATGCTTCGTCATGGCTCCATCCTCGCAAGAGTTGGAGCCTCCTGTCTGCCGCGGTTGGCCTACTCTGCGGGCGCGGACGGCATCCCGCGAGCCTCCTGGGTGCCCAACCCCGCTTCTCGGATTGGGAGCCGTCCGCGTCATGGACCTTCAGCCTGAACAGTTGACCGGTACAGCCGCGGCCGATCCCGCAGGACAGGAGCAGAGATCGTCATGCAGGACCTCTTCATCGGCGTCGATGTCGCCAAGGAGTGGCTCGACGTTCATCATCCCCTTCGCGGAGCCCGTCGGATCGCCAACACGCCGGCCGTGGCGCGAAGCTTCGCCGGCTCATGCGCGAAGCAAGGCGCCTGGGTCGTCTTCGAGGCGAGCGGCGGCTACGACCGGGTCCTGCGCGAGGCCCTCGAACGATCCGGAGTTCACTTCAGCCGCGTGAACCCACGCCAGGCGCGCGACTTCGCCCGTGCCATGGGCGTGATCGGCAAGACCGATCGCGTCGACGCGCGCATGCTGGCTGAGCTGGGTGCCCGCCTGCGGCCGGCACAGACGCAGCCCCTTGCGGCAGCGCGGCGCGCTCTCCAGGCCCAGGCGACGCGCCGCCGCCAGCTCGTTGAGATCCGTAAGCAGGAAGCCACGCGTCTCCATCAGACCGCCGACCGGCAGGCGCGTGCCGACATCATCAGCCTGATGGCCCTGCTCGATCGCCGCATCGCCAAGGTCGAGGCGCTGATGGCCGCCCTGGTCAAAGCGGATCCTGAGACGCAGGCTGTCGAAAGGCGTCTGCGAACCGCACCGGGCGTGGGCCCGATCGTGGCCGCGACGCTGATCGCAGAGATGCCCGAGCTCGGGCAACTGGACCGCCGCCGCATCGCGGCCTTGGCCGGCTTGGCGCCGGTCGCCCGCGAGAGCGGCAAGCGCGTCGGCCCACGCAGCATCGGCGGCGGTCGGCCGGTCGTGCGAACGATCCTCTACCTCGCGGCCCTCCAGGCGTCGCGCCGATGCCGCATCTTCCGCGAGTTCCGGCAACGCCTGCAAGTCGCCGGGAAGCCGACCAAGGCTGCACTGACCGCGACCGCTCGGAAGCTCCTGGTCACCCTCAACGCCATGCTCGCCACAGGTACCGACTACACCGCCACGGTCGCCGGCTGATTACAGTTGCCGAAAATCCCGGGGCGCTTCACAATGGCCGCCACAACAGCGGCTACGGCCGCCACCAGCGCACCGACAGCGGCAGCCTCGGTCCACCAGGCCATGGAAGGGCGTCGCGGGGAAATCGACCCTGGCCCACGTGCTCGGCACGACGCTGGCGGCCCACGGCGCCAACGTGACGCTGCTCGACTGCGACCCGAACCGACCCATCGCTACCTGGGCGAAGGGCGGCAGCTCCAAGGCGACGAAAGTGATCGGCGACGTCGGGGAGAGCGGCATCGTATCGGCGATCGACGCTGAACGGGCTGCCCGGCAGCTCGTCTTGGTCGATCTGGAGGACACGGCGAGCCGCATGGTCTCGCGGGCCATCATGCGTTCCGACCTGGTGCTGATCCCGATGCAGGCCTCTGCCATCGACGCGGCGCAGGCGGCCCGAGCAGTCAGCCTGGTGCAGGAGGAAGAGCCGGTGGTTGGCCGGGCGAACCCATTCCGCGTCCTGTTCACCCGCACATCGCCGGCGATCTCCACCCGGAACGAGAAGATGATCATCGACGAGCTGCGCGGGGCAGGGATCCCGGTCCTGACCACACACCTCAACGAGCGTGCCTTCTACAAGAGCATGTTCACCTAAGGTCAGACACTCGCCGAGCTCGACACGTCCYTTGTGAACGGCGTGCCGACCGCACTGGAGAACGCCAAGCGCCTCTCGGGCGAAATCATTGAGCTCGTCAACAGCCCTGTGCGTCGCCTGCTGTGGGAAAGCAGGTGAGGGCGGCCAGAGCGGCGAGGAGTGCGGGGTTCCGTTAAGGACCCCGCTTACGACAGGGTGCGTCGACCTGCATCTCGAGGGGAGCGGAGAATAGGCAGAAATTTCTACGGCATAGATGCCAGGCTGTATTAACCATTACTCACGATGATACATGCGTTCCTGATGTCGTTGTGAGACTATCTCTGACTCTGCTGCGTGATGGAGTCGCTGATGAAGGTCACACATCCGCGTCATCCGAAGCCGCGACCGTTCAGCGGCTCCTACCTTGAGGTAGCCTGCACGCTCGACGCAGCCTGCCCAGGCTTTCTAAATCGCCTATTCTATGCTTCCGACCTGCGGCGCGCCACTATCTTCGCGGCGCTGGCCGAGATCAAGTTCGACGGTGCCGATCAGGTGGTCCTCCGCTTGCGCCGTCTCGCGCCCGCTCTCTGCCATCCTGATCTCGACATCTGGGCTCAGGTGGCTCGCGCGCTGATGGTCCTGCGTGCTCGTAACATCGTTCAGGCCATCTTCGGAGATGTGCCGGACGGTCTCGTTGGTCTGCTCGCGCGCCTCGGACCCGATCCGCTGCCCAATCGTGGTCAGTACCGACTCGCCCACCGGCTCTTCGCCGATCCGCGCGCCCGCGCCCGTGCCAAATTGTTGCGCCAGACCCCCGGCCGCATCACCCCGGACCACATTGAGACCGCCGTGCGCCTCGACCCCGTGCTGCTCCACCAGAAGGTGTTCGAACAGGTCCGCGGTGCAGAGCAAGTCGAGACCCTGCACGCGGCGCTCGCGCTCATTCGCGCCCTAGTGCCACAGGTGAACGACGTGGCGCTGCATCGCTCTCTCGATGGTCTTCGCTCGTCTGGCACGGACCTGGGCGAATGGATCGAGCGCTGGCTGCGGAAGGCCACCCGCGTGCCGTTTGCTCCGCCGATCCCGGCGAACGATCCTGATCTGCGCGTGTTGGATGGGCCTGGTATGGTCGAGCTTGGCCGCCGCTTCCGCAACTGCGCTCGCGACCGCGTCGGGCATGTTGCGGCCGGTCTGCGTTGCTACATCGAATGGCGTGATCGCAACGCTCCCGCGGTGATCGAACTCCGCCGTCTGACGGGCGGCCTTTTCTTGGTCGAGGACCTGCGCGGGCCGAACAACCGCGATCTCGATCCGAAGTTGGCCGAGCTCATCCGCGGCAGGCTCGCCACCTTCGGGGTGCTCAGCCTTATCGGCGTCCCACCTACCGTCGCTGGCGGTGCGCTCATGAGCCTTCTCGGCGCGTGGGTGGCTGACGAGGGCGAGGCTGATCCGTACTTGATCGATCTGTTGGCGAAGGCGGCGTGATGGAGGCCATCCGCCAGCTGAAAAGATCATCTCCCCGGCGATCTCGACGACACAGCGCTCTCGAGCGCCATCGCGGCTCGAACCGCCATGGGAACGTGGTGGCGAACCGAGCCCGCACGCCGACGCGGGGCGCACGCCTCTCCGGAGCCGGCGCTGAACGCGATGATCGAGGTAGGCCGATCGGTGATCTTCGGATCGCCGAGGTACCCTACCGCTTCCTGCCGGACCTCCGCAGCCTCCGAGCGTCCGTCCGACGACCGACGGAGTGGCTGATTGCCCAAGACCGTACCCGTGGACCGGAGTGCGATCTTCACGGAACTCTGCCGCCGCAATGCATTGCGGCGGGAGGTGCATCTTCCGCGGCTCAACATCCCCGCGGAATACGAGCGCCTTGTCGCGGTCGAGACGTGGCGTCTTATCTGCGAGGCGCACTACACACGCACCCGTGCTGAGGTGCTGGCGGAGCAGCGCGCTCGGCACGGACCCGACTGGGGTTTATCAGCGAGCGGGCGCTGGGCCGTGGAAATCTTCACGGCCCAGCGGCTGCGCGAGCGGTATTGAATGTGATCCGGCGCGGGGAGCGCGTGCATCGCAAAGCGATGCCGATGATCGAGCCAGGTTTTCTGTCACGACTCGCTGGACATCGGGTTCACCTAACGAGTGCATTCTCGTCGAATTCCCTGTCGATATTTGTCGTCAGGTGTTGATCTGCTCGCAGAGGCTGTCGATCGCGGCGAGCGTGAGGCCGCTGCGACTGCCGCCATTGGTCGCGAGCTCCCGGATCTCATCGGGCATGGCAGTGAGTCCGCTGTGAGACTGGTAGAGGCGCAATGCCGCGAGGATGGTGTCAAGCTGTGCATCATTGATAGTAATAGTCATGGTGTGATTTCCTTCTTAAATGAGACGGAACGCTTACTGAATGCTGAACTCAGGGCAATACGGAAGATCTATAGCGTTCGAGGGCAGATCGTTCGTGTGCTTGCCATTGCCGGCAAAAGCACGCGAGCCCTGAGACGATGGGGCAGCTCCGTCGGACCCTCCCATCAAATTACCCGCGCTCGGCGATGTAGCGATCGGCCCAGTGGGCCGCCTGAGAGACAGTCAACTCGTAGTCGACGCCCGCAAGCACAGTATTATCCCAAGTCTCATTGAGCTGAATACCACAGCGCTGGTTGAGGTGTTGTTGCCCGCGCACTTTCTCTATACGCGTGCCGTGCTTTTTGGCGCGAATGCGCAGGTGATACAGGGCAGATTTCTCCGCCGACACTATGGTGACATACTCACACATGCCGCGATCCCTTCTGCTCAGTCCTCGAGCGTGAGCTCACGAACGCCGACGCTGTGGCCATTCTCATCTCCGAGCCAGTCGCTCAGCGCTTCGAGATCGAGATAGGCGATCAGCTCACCATCGTCCGTCTCGGCACCGGGCCCGATATCCATGTCCACCATGAGCATGCCACGCGCCGCTGTCTCTGCAGCCGCCAGAGTGCGGTGAAGGGAATACTCGTTTTCCTCGGAGTGGTTCTCGTACACCGCGAGATACACTTTCATGGCAACTCTCCTTGACAAGCTCCCCGCCGCAACCCGGCCGGGAAAAATGTCACCGTTTTTGAAAACTAGCCGTGACGAGCCACGGCCGTGATCAAATGTTTAGCTACAATGAATATGCCAATTCCTGGATGTATTTATAACGTCCTTCACTGTCTTACGGTAAGATTTTGGTATGACGGTCGCCTTATGTACCTGCCGTATCGTCATTCCACTATGGACTGGAGCACCAGCATCTTCAACCTCACCATCTCGGATCGAAGTTCTTCGACTTCGGCCTTTAACGATTCGTATTTCGCCTTCGTCGGCTGAGTGACCCGATTTTGCCGAGCCTTTAGGCGACGCTCTAACTCGTCGAGACCGAGGGTGCCCTGTTCTGTCGTGTCAGCGGTCTTGTGGCCGCCAACCAGCTTGATCTGGGACGCTGGATCGGGTTGGTATTCGCTTCCATCGCTGGCACGATCGCGGCGCCGGAGCAGGCCGAATTGCCAGCCGTTGGCGAACCACTCCTCACAGTCATCGGGCTTCACTTTTCGGAGTACGCCATTCCGATGCATCCATCGGAAGCGAGCATTGCGATCAATCACCATTGCCTCAGACGTCGCAGTGGCAGACGCGAGTCGTGCAGGAGCTGGCCGGTTGACTGGCTGAAGAGTGCGCTGAGGCGACCCCGATAGCGCTGGATGTGAGCTATTATCGGGGCGTGTATCGAGGACTGGCGGCTGCTCGCCCGTTGACTGCGGGGTCGCGACGGCTGGTTCTGGTGTCAGCACACCCCCTACAGCCGCCGGCTGAAGTTGTTCTCGCAATTCCGGAGTCGGCGCCCTAGTCAGCCGGCTCGCCCGCAATGCGTTCTGATAAGCGTTCCGCGGCGGTTGGAGCGCGACCTCCTTCCGCTTCTGCTCGATCACCACATCGCGCTGCTCCTTCGTCAGGTTGCGCAACTCTTTGAGAATCGCGTTTCGAATAGCCACTTTGTCCGGACCACCGAAGGTGCTGTGGCTGTCGGTATGGCTCTCATGGAAAACAATACGCGCCAATCCCCGCCGACGCAGATGGTCGTTCAATGTAATGAGATCATCATCACGGAGCATTGTGCCTTTTTCCAAATAGAAATCCTCGATCTTGCTCCAGCGTGGATCGCTAATAGACGCATACGGCTGGACTTTGTCTATCGCGTCAAGTACTAAATAGTCTTCAGCCCTGGTCAGCGCCCAAACTTTCCGACCGCTCTGCGTAATTATTAGATTTGGCATATGTTAGCACCGTTGATTGCCGGCCAGTCATAGGTTTGTACTGATAAGATATGTTGAACTCAAAACAGTTTTCTCAAGAATTCTGATATTCGTAGTCAATTTTGGCTCGATTAAAACAAGTTTTCAGCTGAATTCAATATGCGTTTTAGCTAACAGTGATCACTCTTGGTCAATATATCTTGTTTGTGGCTTTGTTTCCCTGAGACAACTGCGCTGCCTCATCATCAATCGGTCCGTGAGCCATAACCGCCATCCTTCGACGGTCTCCCACGCGGACGATAGGTCCCTTCTCTCTGCCGCTCGATCTTCCGCCGCTCACGCTCGCGCCGCTTGCGCGCCGCATCCGCATCTAGGCATTCCTGTCGGCGCTCTTCGAAGGTTTGCCCGGCGAACGTCGGCTCCGCCCTTAGTCGCCGGGCGGACGCGGCTCGTACGACATCTATGATGCCTGCTTCCTCGACACTTTCGAGACGGACGCTCGCGGTGATGTTAGTCTCGATGAGGTAACGCCGCAGAGCGATCGCCTGCTCGTAGTCGTACAGATAGATCCGGTACTGCCCGTCGAAGGCCGGGTCGCGGAGCGCGCCCCGTAGGACGAATTGGATAACATCCTCGATCTCGCGGGCACGCTCGATCTCGTCCACGGTCAAACCCAGTGCCGATCGGATCGCGGCGTCTGATGGCACCGCTTTGCTGGAGTAGATGAACGCGCAGCTCTCGTGCTGGATGAGCCTGTTCGTACCGGCCTGTTTCGGTGACACCGCCATCGCGGCATCGAGCCAGCCGTCAAAATAGTCGAGGACGACCTGGTTTCCGGAATAGAAGCCGAGATCCGGCACCGTCCGGAGATGGCGGACGACGGCATTCAGGCAGCTTTTGCCCTCGGTCGTCGCCCACCACGTTGTCGAGCCGACATGACCCCGGGTGAAGTAGCGGATCACCACGCTGGGGTAGGCGCTTCGATCGCCCTCTAGGCGGTGATACTCGTATCCGACGCGGTCGCCATCGAGGCGGAGACTCGCCAATCCGCACAAGCTCGTCTCGAAATTGGCGCCCGCGATCTCGACGGAGGCGAAGCCGTCGAGAGCGGCCGGCGTCCAGGCGGCGTACCAACGCACCTCCCGCCCCGCCAAGGTCGCATCCCGCCAGTCGCCAATATCGACGAGTGCACGGCCGTGCAGCGCCCGCGCGGATTTATCGAAGCCGACGAGCTCGCGCAGGTGCGTGTCGCGCAACAGCGCACCAAGTGCTGGCGCGTCCGGTTTGAGACTCGTGCGCCACCAGCCCTCGACCTCGGACGGCGCGAGATCGTACGACATGGCGAGGTACGACGCCGCGGCCGGAGCGGCGAAGGAACCTGCAGCGAGGGCATCGGGTACCTCGTCCAGTCGGGCATGCCACGGCTGGGCCTGTTCGGTGAACGGGCCGAGATCGGCGCTGCGCAGCGCCTCGTGGGTGATCAACAGAGCAGCGTGACACACCCCCGACAGCGCGTGGCACGCGTCGACGACGCGTCGGGCTGTATCTGGGCGCTTCTGCGCACTGTGCACGGCCTCGACGACGAGGGCGATGCCGCGCGCCGAAGCTTCGGCTCGGAGCCAATCGGCGTGCTCATCGATCAGGGCGGTCCGAGGGGCAGCCAGCAAGTAGCGCTCGGGAGTGTCGAGGATGCCCCGCAGCATCGTGCGCGTCTTCCGGCAACCAGGTGGCCCAGAATATATACTGATTTTCATTTTACTTCGACGTACCCTCGGAAGATAGGAGAATAAATCCGTCCGACGCGTATCTATAGCTAGAATACAGGACGCATTTATTAAGATGAAAATGCGTTGCGCGCATCTTTGTCCTTCGACGGAATGCGAGCGAAGCGCCGTCGGGGCGTGTCGCAGGCGCGAAGGCGCGAGCGGCAGCGAGGCGCGTTCGACCCGAGACGCGTCCCGACAGGATGGGGCGGCGCAGCGCCGCCCCTCCCTCGGTATGATCGGCATGATCGCGATCGATCTCGACTACCGAATGACGGGAGACGCCGCTCGGGCGCCACCGCGTTGCCGCGGCGTGCCCCGATCCGCGTGCCGCTTCGCTTCCTCGGTCGAGAGCCGGGGGCCTCGCCCGACTGACGCGGCGCGGCGCGGCGCGAGCCAGGAGACGGGTTCGATCTCGAGGTCATTCCGAGATCGGATTTGGTTTCCTCGAAATCAGGAAGACCAAGAGACCGCCGCCCGCGGCGGCCGAGTACGCACCGGACGCAAACCCAGTAAGAGGCGCCCGCCCTGATCCGATGCCATACGGCCGACGGTGATGTCGGTGGCGTTTGAATCCAACGCGGACGGCACGACCACCTTCACTTCCAGGTGGATTCCCTTGGAACGCCAAGAGAGTATTGAGCTTTATGCCTAGCTTCTTCGCATCGTAGGTGTCACGCGGCTTCCTCGCGTTCATGAGCGTCACTCTTGTCGAAGGCTGTGCTCCAGTATCGCGACAGAATTTCATAGTACTCTTCCAGAGTTGTCGCACTCATCGACACGGCGGGTTTCATAACGCAGAGGGGCCCGCCTTCCGCGCCGTACAGATTGTAAAGAGCTTCGTCGTCCATCATCTCCAGCGCGCCGCGCCGATTATTGTCTAGGTCGCCGTGCAGTATCGTCATGATCAGAAGCGCTTTTAAGAATGTGTGCGCGGCCTCTTTCGTGTCGAAGAAGGTCGTGTGGCCGAACAAGTTGTGGTTTGAGACGTGGACAAAGTAGTTCATCGGCTTTCCTTTTGGATTCCATAGTCGGGTGGGTTGGAGAACAAGCCGCACGCCACCGCTTCGACGACCGAGGGTCGCCGATCCGAGCTCATGGCG
>NZ_JBFULS010000015.1:0-99836 GCF_054049775.1 Methylobacterium sp. P5_C11
TCGGCCCAGAGAGGGGTCGGCGCGGGGGGCATTTCCTCCACCCCGCCGGGCTGACTGCCGCCCGGTCTCACGCCCGCCTCCGAGACACGCCCCGCACCGGTCRCGCCGCCCGGGGCGATGGCGGCTGAGAGCCACCGACGCGGGCGCCGCCCCGTCCCCGGATCCGCCCGGTCAGCCACCGCACGGACCCCCGAAGGACGCCCCGGGATCGCTCCCGAAGCGCCGTGGACAGGTSRSGGCTTATGGGCACAAAATAGGAACATTGTCAAGATCGAGGGACGGTGGGACGCCGCGACGACGGGGTGCGAGACGCCGTTCCACTCCCCCGGGCGGGCCGCGATGGTCACGCATCCGAGTCGGACACGGGCGCCGGCGCCGGCGGCGGAGCGCGACGCGCCCCTCTCTCCTGCGGGAGAGGGTTGGGGTGAGGGGCAAGACGCGTCAGATCGAGCACGCGGTCGACGGGCGAGTCCGTCGCGCTTTCTGCGGATGACGCCCATCCCTCACCCTGTCCCTCTCCTGCACGGGAGAGGGGACCCGCGCCTCATCCTCAAGCCGCGTTGCCGCGGCAGATGTTGGAATTCGCCAGGCCGCTCGGGAGAGGGGGCATGGCGCGCCTGACCCGACCGGAAACGCCCGCGGTCCCGGTCGTTGCCGCACCATCGGGATCGGCCGGAGAGCCGCCGTCCGAGCCGGGTCCCGGCCTGGTGGCGCGTCCGGATCCCGGGCTCTACTGTGCGAACCCGGGATGACGGGGAAGCGGCCGGGTCTGCTATGTCGGGCGTCCGAGCCCTCATCGATCGCGACGCCCGTGGCCATCGACCATATCGATCTCAGCCGGATCGACCTAAACCTGCTGGTCGCCCTCGACGCCCTGCTCGATGAGCGCAGTGTCACCCGGGCTGCGGCCCGGATCGGGATCGGCCAGTCGGCCATGAGTTCGAGCCTCGCCCGCCTGCGGCGCCTGTTCGACGACGAACTCCTGACCCGGGCTCCGGACGGGATGCGGCCGACGCCGCGCGCCCTCAAGATCGCCGAGCCGCTGCGCGCCACCCTTCGGCAGGTGCAGGCGCTGGTGCACCGGGAGGAGCGCTTCGACCCGGCCACCGTCGAGCGGACGTTCACGTTGAGCCTGCCCGACAGCGTCGAGGTCCTGCTCGGACCCCGCCTAATCGCGCAGCTCCGCCGGGAGGCGCCCGGCATCCGGCTGCTGCTGCGCTCGGTCGACCGGACGCGCATCCTCGACGAACTCGACGCCGACCGGGTGGACCTCGCCATCGGTCTGTTCTCCGAGGGCCAGCTCCATCACAAGCAGCGGCTGCTCTACCGGGACAGCTACGTGGTGCTGTTCAACGCCGCGTTGATCGGCTTGCAGCCGCCGATCGGCCTCGATGACTACCTGCGGTTCCCGCACGTCCTGACGTCCCTGCGCGAGACCGCCCACGGGGTCGTCGACGACGCGCTGGCGCTCATCGGCCGGTCCCGCACCCTGGCGGTGACGACCCCGCGCTTCCTGGTCGTCCCGTTCATGGTGCGGGCGGCGCCGGTGATCGCCACGATGCATGCGCGGCTGGCGACCGCCTTCGCCAGCGCCTTGGCGCTCAGCGTCAGCCCGGTGCCGGTGGCCCTCGACGACGTGGCCGTCTCGATGCTGTGGCACGCCTCCTACGACCACGACCCGGCCCATCGCTGGCTGCGGGATCTTCTGGTGCGCCTGGCCAACGGGGCGCCGGAATTCGGCGTCCTCTGACGGCCGGCCTCACAGGCACGGATCGTCGGCGGCCGCGAGGCGGCCGCTCGCGATCGCCGCGCGAAACAGGCCGAAATCGGCGGCGTTCCGCTCCGCATAGGCCGCCGCCCAGTCGGCGATCGCCCCGCTCAGGTCGTGGTGCTTGCCGCTGCCGCAATAGCCGGCGATCGCCGCCGCATCGCCGGTCCGGGCATGGGCGCGGGCCAGCAGCGCCCCGTAGGCGTACGAGAAGTTCAGGAGCGGCGCGCCCGACATCCGCGCCAGGGGGATGGCCCCCTTCAGGTTCTTCATCTGCCGCACGTAGAACGGGCGGCCCTCGATGCTGGTCCACCCGAGCAGGGGATCGCCCACCGCCTGGAGGAGGCGCTGGCCGTAGATCACGCGCTCGCCCTCGTGATCGGCAAAGGGGGCGGGCGCGTCCGGCAGATACGGCGCGTGCGCCGGCTTCACCGCTTCCTTCACCTGCAGGAAGAGCGCGTCCGCGTCGGAATTGCCGAAGAGCAGCGCAAGGTAGGCGCGGGTCCCGACGCTGCCGACCCCGACGACCCGGTGGGCCACGTCGACCACGTGGTAGCGGTCGAGCATGAAGCGGCGCTCGCGCGGCAGGGTCTCGGCGTAGCGCTCCAGTCCGGTGACGACGCCCTCGCGAGTCGCATCGTCCACGGGCGTGAGGATCGGCGGATCGGTCTGCAGGCGCCAGCTGCCGTCGGTGCGCCGCTCGGCGACCTGGGCGAGGAGGCTGCGGTTGTTCCGCCGCCGCGCCTTGTCGACCGCCTGCCGAACGACGGCCCGGGCCTCCGCGTCCATGCGCAGCCCGGCGATGCGGGGAACGTCGGCCCGCGTGGTCTGATACCAGACGTCCAGGGAGCCCTGCGGCGCGAGGCGGCGCATGGTGTGCTGGTAGCCGAAGACCGCCTCCATGACGGCCTCGCGCCGCTCGCGCGCCGACGCGCCCGCGTCCTCGATGGCGATGGCGAGGCCGGCGGCCAGCCGCTTCAGATCCCATTCCCACGGGCCGATCGTGACCTCGTCGAAATCGTTGAGATCGAGCACGATGTCACGCTGGGGCGTGCCGAACAGTCCGAAATTGTCGATATGCGCATCGCCGTTCATCACCACGTCGATGCCGCTGCGCGGCCCGCGCGACAGATCCCACGCCATGACGTGCGCGGCCCCGCGCAGGAAAGCGAAGGGCGAGGTCGCCATCCGGGCGACCCGCAGCGGGATCAGCTCGGGCTGCCGTCCCCGATGCGCGGCCTCGATCAGGGCGACCGGGTCGGGCCGGTCCGGATCGGCCGCAAGCGCGGCCTGGCCCGCGTGGGGGACGTCGGCGCGCAGCCGCTTGCCGGCCCTGCGGCGCTTGTCCCAGGCTTCGACGCCCGCGCGGAGGTCGATCCGGGGAAAATCCGCGATCGGCGCAAGCACCGCCTCGACGCCCGGGGCCTCTGTGTCCCCGTCCTCGGGGGCAGCCTTATCGCTTTCGACGCGATCCATCGATGTCCCACCACTGACGTCCGGCCGACCCCGGCCGTCGAAGCCTCGTCCTCGGACCGGGACAGACGGCCGGACGATAGCATCCGCCCGGCTCTGTGACCTATCGAGCCCGAAGCACCCTTGACCACCCTACGGGCGAGCCTTCTAACGAATCGGGTATTCTAAGGCCGCCCGTCCGTCCCGGACCGTGCCGTTTCAGGCCTCACGACGCGCAGGCCGGGGACGGCCCAGGCACCTCAGGCGCGCCGAGCATCAGCGAGACTTCGCATGCCCAAGGGTTCAGATCTCCTCGTCGCCGCCCTCGAGAACGAGGGTGTGGACCGTATCTTCGGCATCCCCGGCGAGGAGAATCTCGACGTCGTCGAGTCGCTGCGCCATTCCAAGATCGAGCTGGTCCTGACCCGCCACGAGCAGGCGGCGAGCTTCATGGCCGCCACCCACGGCCGCCTCACCGGCCGTCCCGGCGTCTGCCTCTCGACTTTGGGTCCGGGCGCGCTGAACTTCTCCACCGGCGCCGCCTACGCCCATCTCGGCGCGATGCCGATGATCATCATCACCGGCCAGAAGGGCATCCTGTCCTCGCGGCAGGCGAAGTTCCAGATCGTCGACGTGATCTCGTCGATGAAGCCGATCACCAAGATGGCCCGGCAGATCGTCTCCGCCTCCTCGATTCCCACCATCGTGCGCGACGCCTTCCGGGTCGCCACCGAGGAGCGGCCCGGGCCGGTGCTTCTGGAGCTGCCCGAGGACATCGCCGCCGAGGAGGCCGAGGCGCATCTGGTGCCCTCGCATCCGATCGACATCCCGGTCGCCCACCCGGCCGCGATCGACCGTGCCGCCGCCATGATCCTGGGGGCCAAGCGCCCGCTGGTCATGCTCGGCGCCGCCGCCAGCCGCCCCCGCGCCACGGGCGAACTCGGCGGCTTCGTGCAGCGCACCGGCATCCCGTTCTTCACCACCCAGATGGGCAAGGGCACGGTGGCGGGCGGGACCGACCTCTACATGGGCACCGCGGCGCTCTCGGAGCGCGACTACGTCCACGAGGCGATCGACAAGGCCGACCTGATCATCGCCATCGGCCACGACACGATCGAGAAGCCGCCCTTCTTCATGGGCCAGGCCGACCAGAAGGTCCTGCACATCAGCTACATGCCGGCGAACGTCGAGCAGGTCTACTACCCCGATGCCGAGGTGGTCGGCGACCTCGGCCCGACCCTGAAGCTGCTGGCCGACAAGCTCGACGGCAAGCTGCCGAACGCGGGCGCGCTGCTGCACCTGCGCGAGCACATCCTCAGCCACATCGCCGACCGGGCCGGCGAGGACCGCTTCCCGGTGACGCCGCAGCGCCTCGTGCGCGACGTGCGCCGGGTCATCCCCGAGGACGGGATCGTCTGCCTCGACAACGGGATGTACAAGATCTGGTTCGCCCGGAACTACCGCACCTACGTCGCCAACACGCTGCTCCTCGACAACGCGCTGGCCACCATGGGCGCCGGCCTGCCCTCGGCCATGATGGCGGCGATGCTCTACCCGAACCGCCGCGTCATGGCGGTGTGCGGCGACGGCGGCTTCATGATGAACAGCCAGGAGATGGAGACCGCGGTGCGGTTGAAGCTCAATCTCGTGGTGCTGGTGCTCGACGACTCGGCCTACGGGATGATCCGCTGGAAGCAGGCGGTCGACAAGTTCGCCGATTACGGCATGACCTTCAACAACCCGGACTTCGTGCTCTACGCCAAGTCGTACGGGGCCACCGGCCACCGGGTCGAGTCGGTCAACGACCTCGTGCCGACCCTCGATAAGGCCTTCGCGGCGGGCGGCGTCCACCTCGTCGCGGTGCCGATCGACTATTCCGAGAACACCCGCGTGCTGGTCGATGAGCTGCGCGCCAAGGTGAAGGATTTCGAGCCCGCCGAGTGAGTTCGGTTTCGCAGATGGTCGGCATGCAAGACAGGGCAGCGCGATGAACCCGTTCACCTTCCAGACCACGCCGAACGTGCTGTTCGAGGCGGGCGCCTCCCGGAAGCTGCCGGACATCGTCGGCAGCTTCGGGGCCAAGCGCGTCCTGCTGGTCACCGACAAGGGCGTGCGCAGCGCCGGGCTGACCCAGGCCGCCGAGGCGGCTCTGGCCGCCGCGGGAATCACCCTCGACGTCTACGAGGACGTGGTCGCCGACCCGCCCTCCACGGTGATCGAGGCAGCGGCCCAGCGCGCCCGGGACCTCGGGACCGACCTCGTCCTGTCGATCGGCGGCGGCTCGGCACTCGATACCGCCAAGCTCGTGGCCTACCTCGCCAAGTCGGACGAGCCGCTGGATTCGATCTACGGCGTCGGCCTCGCCAAGGGCGACCGGCTGCCGCTGATCCTCGTGCCGACCACCGCCGGCACTGGCTCGGAGGTGACGCCGATCTCGATCGTCACCACGCCCACCACCGAGAAGAAGGGCGTCGTCGCGCCGAAATTGCTGCCCGACTGGGCGGTGCTCGACCCGGAACTGACCCTCGGCCTGCCGTCGCACGTCACGGCGGCCACCGGCATCGACGCCATGGTCCACGCGATCGAGGCCTTCACCAGCAAGAACAAGAAGAACCCGATCTCCGACCAGCTCGCCAAGCAGGCCCTGGCGCTGCTCTCGGCCAACATCCGCACAGCCTGCACGGACGGCAAGAACCTCGAGGCGCGCTCCGGCATGCTGCTCGGCTCGATGCTGGCCGGCATGGCCTTCGCCAACGCGCCGGTCGCGGCGGTTCACGCCCTGGCCTATCCGGTGGGCGCGATCTTCCACGTTCCGCACGGGCTCTCGAACGCCCTGGTGCTGATGGGGGTGATGCGCTTCAACCTCTCCCACGCGGAGGGGCTCTACGCCGAGCTGGCGCCGATCCTCGATCCCGCGGCCGCAGATCTGCCCCCGGCCCAGGCCGCCGCCCGGTTCGTGGAGAGCCTCGACGCGATCTGCCGGGACTGCAAGGTGCCGGCGTCCCTCGCCGAGGTCGGCGTCGCCCGGCAGGACCTGGAGCGCATGGCGTCCGACGCGATGAAGCAGACGCGGCTCCTCGTGAACAACCCGCGCGAGGTCACCTACGACGACGCCTTCGCGATCTACGCCCAGGCCCTCGGGGACGCGCGCCCGGCGGCGTGAAGACGGGTCGCCGGCTCCGTCATCACGAGCGCAGCGAAGTGACCCAGGGTCGCGCGAGGTTGTCAGACGTGGCGCGACTGGATTGCGTCGCTCCGCTCGCAAAGACGGAGGCGGCGTTTTCAGCCTCGGGGCCATGAGGAGAAACGCCAGCATGGACCAGTTCGACGCGTTCCGGGCGATGGGCGAGTTCTGGACCCGGGCCGGCGCGGGCTTCCTCACCCCCGGCGCCGGACAGGCCGCCCCCGGCTTCGGCTGGCCGACCTTTCCGACCACCGATCTCGCCGGCCTCGCCACGGCGCAGGCCAAGCTCACCGAGGCCTGGACTTCCGCCACCGCCCTTTCGCAGACCCTCGCGAAATCCCTCCAGGGCGGCCCCGGCGCGCCGAACCCGACCGCCGGGGCGGTGCTGGCCCGGATCTTCGATCCCCAGGCCTGGCTCGGCGGTTCGGGCGAGTTCGACGCCGCCCTCACCCGCATGGCCGAGGGTCCGCAACTCGCCGACCTGTGGCAGACCGAGCGGCGCTACGCGGCCCTGTTCACCGCCTGGGCGAGCCTGCGGCGGGCACAGAGCGAGCATCAGGCCGTGATGCTGGAGGCCTGGACGCGGGCGGCCGGGACCTTCGCCCAGGAGGCCAATGCCCGCGCCGAGCGCGGCGAGAGCTTCGCCTCCGCCCGGGACATGATGACCCGCTGGATCGAGACCGCCAACGCGGTCCTGCTGGAGGTCCAGCGCTCGGAGACATTCCTGACCTCGCAGCGGGCGGTGCTGCGGGCCTCCACCGACCTTCGCCTCGCCCAGCAGGACGTGGCAGCCTACCTGTCCGAATTCTACGGCCAGCCGACCCGGGCCGAGCTCGACGATGTCCACAAGAGCCTGACCGAGCTGCGCCGCGAGGTGCGGGCGCTTCGCCGCGAGCGCCGCGCGGCCCGAGCCAAGGCGGACGGCGCGCGCCCCGCGGAGGAAGCCCATGGCTGATCAGGAGTGCCCCAAACCGGAGAGCCTGCAGGCGCCGGCCGCGCCGCTCGCCCTCACCCCGGCCGAGATGCTGGCCGAGATCGGCACCCTCGGCCAGCGCATCAGCGCCGGCGCCAAGCTGTTCTCGGAGGTCCGCGACGCGGATGTCGCGATCGCCACCACGCCGAAGGACTTGGTCTGGAGCCAGGACAAGGTCCGGCTCTACCGCTACCGGCCGCTCGCCGAGAGCAAGGGCCTGCCGCCGGTGCTGATCGTCTACGGGCTGATCGGCCGCTACACGATGGCCGACCTGCAGGAGGACCGCTCGCTCGTCCGCAACCTCCTGAATCTCGGCCTCGACCTCTACGTGGTCGACTGGGGCAATCCGGGCCGGGCCGACCGCTACGTCACCATCGACGACTACGTGGACGGCTACCTCGCCGAGTGCGTCGCCTTCATCCAGGAGGCGGCAGGGCGGGAGAAAATCAGCCTGCTCGGCATCTGCGAGGGCGGCGTCTTCACCACCTGCTACGCGGCGCTCTACCCCGAGACCGTCAACGCGATGGTCCTGACCATCACGCCGATCGACTTCCACGCCGATGCCCAGGATGCCCGCGCCGGCCACGGCTTCATCAACGTCTGGACCCGCTCGCTCACGCCCGAGGACGTGGACCGGATGATCGATGCGCAGGGCTCCCTGCCCGGCGCCTTCATGGGCTCGGTCTTCTCCATGATGACGCCGATGCGCACCATGACGAAGTACAACCTCGACCTGCTGGACGCCCTCGACGACAAGAAGAAGTTTTTGAATTTTTTGCGGATGGAGAAGTGGATCGCCGACCGGCCGGACCATCCCGGCGAGGCGGCCAAGCAGTGGCTGAAAGACCTCTACCAGGACAACAAGCTGGTCCAGAGCGCCTTCGAGCTCGGCGGCCGGAGGGTGGATCTGAAGGCCATCACCTGCCCGGTGCTGAACGTGTTCGCCCAGGACGACCACATCATCCCGCCCGCCACCTCGCAGGCGCTGAAAGATAAGATCGGCACCACCGATTACACCGAGATGGGGCTGCCCGGCGGCCATGTCGGGGTTTTCGTCGGCGGCAAGGCGCAGAAGTTGCTGGGGTCGGGCATCGCCGACTGGCTCGGCCAGCGGGGGTAGGATGGTCGCGCGAAGGCTCTCGCACAACGCGACGCCCCTCCCCTACCCCCGTCGCGGGGCCGGCTGCCGGAGACACACATCGTGCGCCACGCCGCGGCGGCAGGATGAAGCGCGGGTCCCCTCTCCCGTGCGGGAGAGGGACAGGGTGAGGGATCAGGTCTGTCCGGAGAAGGTGCAACCCGACGGCGCTTCGAGGGCGTGCTCCATCCTGACGCGCTTAGTCCCTCACCCCAACCCTCTCCCGCACGGGAGAGGGGGCTCGTCGCGCTCAAGCGCCGGCGCCGTTGTCCCACTCCGCTCCGTCAATAGCGCAGCCCGCACAGGTTTGTGTGCGACGCGCCGAGCCGTTCCAGCCGTATCCCGGGCGCCGAGGACCACCCCATGGGCAGCCTGAAGAACAAGATCGTCAGCGCCGACGAGGCGGTCGCCATCCTGCAGGACGGCGACATGGTGGCCGTCTCCGGGTTCGTGGGCATCGGCACCCCCGACGAGCTGATCCTGGCGCTGGCCCGGCGCTTCTCATCCGGCGCCGGCCCGCACGGGCTCGGGCTGATGTTCGCCGCCGCCCCCGGCGACGGCAAGGAGCGCGGCCTCAACCAATTGGCCCTTCCGGGCCTCGTCCGCCGCGTCGTCGGCGGCCACTGGGCGCTCGTGCCCAAGCTCGGCGCGATGGCGGTCGAGGGCCTGATCGAGGCCTACAACCTGCCGCTCGGCGTGGTCTCGCACCTCTACCGGGAGATCGCCGCCCACACCCCCGGCCACATCACCAAGGTCGGCCTGCGCACCTTCGTCGATCCGCGCCTGGAGGGTGGCAAGCTCAACGCCGTGACGCAGGAGGACCTCGTCAGCGTGGTCGAACTCGGCGGCGAATCCTGGCTCCACTACAAGGCCTTCCCGGTGAACGTCGCGCTGATCCGCGGCACCACGGCCGACCCCGCCGGCAACATCACCATGGAGCGCGAAGCGCTCACCCTCGACAACCTCGCCGCCGCCATGGCGGCGAAGAACTCGGGCGGCTTCGTCATCGCGCAGGTCGAGCGACTGGCCGAGGCCGGGTCCCTCAACCCGCGCGAGGTGCAGGTGCCCGGCGTGCTGGTCGATTGCGTGGTCCTGAGCCAGCCCGAGAATCACCGCCAGACCTACGGCACGCCCTACAACCACGCCTTCACGGGCCGCCAGCGGGTGCCGCTCGACCGGATCGCCCCGATGGCGCTCGATACCCGCAAGGTCATCGCCCGGCGCTGCGCCTTCGAGCTGCCGCCCGGCGGCGTGGTCAATCTCGGCATCGGCATGCCCGAGGGCGTCGCGGCGGTCGCCGCCGAGGAGCGGGTGCTGAAGTACCTGACGCTGACCGCCGAGCCCGGCGTGATCGGCGGCCTGCCGCAGGGCGGGCTCGATTTCGGTGCGGCACTCAACCCGGCCGCCGTGCTGCACCAGAACCAGCAGTTCGACTTCTACGACGGCGGCGGCCTCGATCTCGCCTGCCTGGGCCTCGCCCAGTGCGACGCCGAGGGCAACGTCAACGTCAGCCGGTTCGGCAAGAGGCTCGCGGGCGCGGGCGGGTTCATCAACATCTCGCAGAACGCCAAGAGCCTCGTCTTCGCCGGCACCTTCACGGCCGACGGCCTCAAGGTGGCGGTGCAGGATGGCGGCATCCGCATCCTCGCCGAGGGCCGCTCCCAAAAGTTCATCGCCGCGGTGGAACAGGTGACCTTCTCGGGGGCCTACGCGGCCGAGCGCGGCCAGCCGGTGCTCTACGTGACCGAGCGCTGCGTGTTCCGGCGGACGCGGGCCGGCATGGAGCTGGTCGAGGTCGCGCCCGGCATCGACATCGCGCGCGACATCCTGGGCCAGATGGGCTTCACGCCGATCGTGCAGGACCCAAAGCCGATGGATCCGCGCCTGTTCCGCGAGTCCGTCATGGCGCTGGAGCCCTGGCTGCTGGGCCTCTCGCTGTCGGAGCGGATCAGCTATGACCCGGAGCGCAACATCCTGTTCTCGAACCTCGAGGGTTTCCAGGTCCGGACCATCGACGACGTCGAGCTGGTGCGCCGCGAATACGAGCGCGCCTGCCAGGAGATCGGCCGCAAGGTCCACCTGATCGCCAATTACGACGGGTTCGAGATCGATCCGACGGTGAGCGACGCCTACTTCTCGGCGATCGCCTATCTCGAAAACCGCTATTACGAGACCGCGTCCCGGTATACCACGAGCGCGTTCTTGCGATTGAAACTCGGCGCCTCGTTGGCGAGCCGCGACCTGGCTCCCCATGTCTTCGAGACAAAAGCCGAGGCGCAGGCGAGGAATACGGCCCAGAGCGTGCCTCTCAAGCCGCGGCCCGGCCTGTCCCAGTCCGACATGCCGCGGCCGCCGAAGGAACCGTTGGATGCCTGAGTTCGAGACCCCCTCCCTGAAGGACCGCGCCCTGCTGGTCGATGCCTGCCTGATCGGCGGCGCATGGTCGAAGGCCGGTTCCGGCAGCATCGACGTCACCAACCCGGCGACCGGCGCGCTGATCGCCCGGGTGCCGAATGCCGGCGCCGACGAGACCCGCCAGGCGATCAAGGCCGCTCACGCGGCCTATCCGGCCTGGCGCGCCAGGACCGCCAACGAGCGCGCCGTGCTTCTGCGCAAGCTCGCCGCCCTGGTGACCGAGCACCAGGAGGATCTGGCTCAGATCCTCACCGCCGAGCAGGGCAAGTCGCTGACCGAGTCCCGCGGCGAGGTCGCCATGTCGGCGGCCTACGTGCTGTGGTTCGCGGAAGAAGCGCGCCGCGTCTACGGCGACGTGATCCCCTCCCCCTGGGGCGACCGCAAGATCCTCGTCACCAAGGAGCCGGTCGGCGTCRTGGCGGCGATCACGCCGTGGAACTTCCCGTCCTCGATGATCGCCCGCAAGATCGCCCCGGCGCTCGCCGCCGGCTGCCCGATCGTGATCAAGCCCGCCTCGCAGACCCCGCTCTCGGGCCTCGCCTGGGGCGTGCTGTGCGAGCGCGCCGGCTTCCCGGCCGGCACGGTCTCGATCCTCACCGGCTCGGCCCGGGCGATCGGCGCCGAGATGACCGGCAACCCGCTCGTCAAGAAGATCACCTTCACGGGCTCGACCGAGGTCGGCAAGGTGCTGCTGGAGCAGGCAGCAGGCACGGTGAAGAAGGTCTCGATGGAGCTGGGCGGCAACGCGCCCTTCATCGTGTTCGACGACGCCGACCTCGACAGGGCGGTCGCCGGCGCGATGCTCGCCAAGTACCGCAATTCCGGCCAGACCTGCATCTGCACCAACCGCTTCCTCGTGCAGGACGGGATCTACGACGCCTTCGCGGAGAGGATGGCCGAGGCGGCCAACCGCCTGAAGGTCGGCAACGGCGTCGAGGACGGCGTCGCGCAGGGGCCGCTGATCGACATGGCCGCGGTGGAGAAGACCGAGGCGCATATCCGCGACGCCGTCGAGAAGGGCGGCCGGGTGATCGCGGGCGGCCACCGCCACGCGCTGGGCGGCCAGTTCTTCGAGCCGACGGTGATCACCGGCGCCACCCCCGCCATGGCGGTGGCCCGGGAGGAGACCTTCGGGCCGCTGGCGCCGCTGTTCCGCTTCCGCGACGAGGCGGAGGCGATCCGCATGGCCAACGACACCGAGTACGGGCTGGCCTGCTACTTCTACACCCGCGACCTCGGCCGCACCTTCCGGGTCGCGGAGGCGCTGGAATACGGCATGGTCGGGATCAACGAGGGGATCATCACCACCGAGGTGGCGCCCTTCGGCGGCGTGAAGGAATCCGGCCTCGGCCGCGAGGGCTCGTACCAGGGCATCGAGGATTACCTGAACACGAAGTACCTGTGCGTCGGAGGGCTGGGCGCGTAGGGGCTCGGCGGATGTGCGGGAAACCAGAATTTGCACATTCAGCCCATACCTGAGACGGGCTGAGCCTATATCCCGTCACCGGGGGCCTGCGTTCGACGCCGCACTTGAATCCGCCTGAGGTCGCCCGGTCCGGAACGGTCCAGCCGCGATCCCTGGCGGATCGCACCACCTTCAGGCGCCGGTTCAGGAGGTCGCGCCGGCGGCCTGACGCTTGCCACCAAACCGGTGCGACGCGCCCGCGCACGGCGGGCCACGCCAGTTGGGATTTGCGTATGCCGGCGGCCCGCAATCGGGTCCGACTAGGGTGTGAGCCAAGCGAAGCTGATGCCGGACGGGTCGAAAGTGCAGGCCACGTCCTGAAGGAATCGACGAGATCGTTCGGCCGCGCGATTTTGACAGGACTTCTCTAGTCTTTGCGCTCTATATAGCACGAAGTTCGAGCCTGCCGCATCGAACACAGCGCCAAGCCGAAACGGGTCTCCGGCTATTCTCGAGCTTTTCGCGCTCGATTTTCGACGCCTGAGCGTCGGGTCCCCATCCAAAAACGTTTTTCCCTTGCGGGCCGTTCAATCCAGGAATGATCTCGACCCATTCGATCGGGAACGTCTGTTGTTTGACGTTGAGGCGCCCTTCCTGCATGAACTCGCCACAGGAGCTGCATGTCGGCTCGAATTCAGACATTTGAGAGCTGATCCGGTAATTTTTTCGAATATGGGCGACACGAGCCACGGGTATTCATGATGTGCGGTAAGTAATTAAGCAGTGTTTATTTTCATGGATCTGAATTTAATTCTCGGGCTTTCGATGCGGGCGCATCCTTAATCCATCGGTGCTCACATCAATCGGACGGCGCTATATGTCGTTCGTCGCTGCGCGATGACAGTGTCGCCGATGCAGGGCCGAGTACCCCGGCGATCCTGGCCGCGCTCCAACCCTTCGACCCGCTGCGGCCGCTGAACCTCGCCGAAGGCCGTGCGCTTCGCGGTGAATGACCATCTGCACACTGGTCTGATCGACAAAGCGTCCCTATCAGCCGATCGGTCCGGGGAAGGGTGCCGGGATCGTTGCCCTCGCGATCACCGGTGCGCCCGTCGCGAGCGCCCTGCCTGTCGACGGCGAATTGGCCATCACGACCGCGAGGGCCGCGAGCATCAATCCGACGCTTCCGATCGATGCGAAATAGATCGGTCGATGTGCCGAGTTGTGCTGCCCATTCTGGGTGGAATGTCTCTCCGCCAAGGGTGTGCTTCGCAAGTCCTGGAACAGATCTAAGAGGAGAACAGGCCGCAGATCTCAAAGGTCCAGCCCTGTGGCGTTATCGTCCCGATCCGGCGGATCGGGGATCGGCGGCTTCAGCCCGCGGCGTCATCGCGTATCGGCGGCTGGACTGGCGCGCCGCCTGGTGCCGTCCGACCCCACCCATGGCGCGTCGCGCCTGTCCGGCCGGAACAATGCGGCGAGCTTCCGCGCCGGGGCCGAGGCAGGGCGGGCGCGGTTCGAGGCCCGCTGGCCGGGTTCGGCCCACGGGCCGTGGAGGGCCGGGGCGCGCCGTGCGGCCGAGGACGGGCCGAAAGAGGCGCAGTGCAACACCGTGTTCGGCTGGGCCGAGGGCAGTGGGGACAGCGCAACCGGCACGCGGACGGTCAACCGGGCTCGGATGGCCCGTGATGCACGAAGAACTCCCGCGCCCTCGGCCCAGGAATTCCGCACCCTAGACACAACAAAGCCCGCCAATGCGTTGGCGGGCTGCTGTCAGGCATTTGGTGCCCAGGAAAGGACTCGAACCTTCACCTCTCGCGAGACTGGTACCTGAAACCAGCGCGTCTACCAATTCCGCCACCTGGGCTCGCCGTCGGCCAATGGCCGGCGACGGCTTCGTTTAGGCAACGGAGCCGCCGCCGTCAATCGGGTTTTCAGACTTGCGGCCACTCCCGGATGTCGACGAAGCGACCGGCGACCGCCGCCGCCGCCGCCATGGCCGGGGATACGAGATGGGTGCGGCCGCGCGGACCCTGCCGCCCCTCGAAATTGCGGTTCGACGTCGACGCGCAGCGTTCGCCGGGGCGCAGTTTGTCCGGGTTCATGCCGAGGCACATGGAGCAGCCGGGCTCCCGCCAATCGAACCCCGCCGCCTTCAGGATCTTGTCCAGGCCCTCGGCTTCCGCCTGAGCCTTCACGAGGCCCGAGCCCGGTACGATCATCGCCGAGACGCCCGAATGCACCTTGCGGTCGCCGACGACCCGCGCAACCTCGCGCAGATCCTCGATGCGGCCGTTGGTGCAGGATCCGATGAAGATGCGGTCCAGGGTGATGTCGGTGATCCGGGTGCCCGGCGTCAGGCCCATGTAGGCGAGCGCCTTCTCCTTCGACTGCCGCTTGTTCTCGTCGGCGATCTCCGCCGGATCCGGCACACGCCCCTGGATCGAGATGACGTCCTCCGGGCTGGTGCCCCAGCTCACCAGCGGCGGCAGGTTGTTCGCGTCGAGGTGCACCTCCCGGTCGAAATGCGCGTCCGCGTCGGTGACGAGGCTCTCCCAATACCGCCGCGCCGCATCGTAGGCCGCACCCTTCGGCGCCTTCGGGCGGTCCTTCACGTACGCGAAGGTCGTCTCGTCGGGCGCGACCATGCCGGCCCGGGCTCCGCCCTCGATCGACATGTTGCAGATCGTCATCCGGCCCTCCATCGAGAGCGCGCGGATCGCCGAGCCGGCATATTCCAGCACGTGGCCGGTGCCGCCGGCGGTGCCGATCTCGCCGATGATCGCCAGGATGATGTCCTTCGCAGTCACACCCGGCGGCAACGTGCCGTCGACCGTCACGCGCATGTTCTTGGCCTTGCGCTGCACCAGCGTCTGGGTGGCGAGGACGTGCTCGACCTCCGAGGTGCCGATGCCGTGCGCGAGCGCCCCGAAGGCGCCGTGCGTCGAGGTGTGGGAGTCGCCGCACACGATGGTCTGGCCGGGCAGCGTGAAGCCCTGCTCCGGCCCGATGATGTGGACGATGCCCTGGCGCCGGTCGAGGGCGTCGTAGAACTCGATTCCGAAATCGCGCACGTTCTCGGCCAGGGCCTCGAGCTGCGTGCGGCTGTCGGGGTCGTCGATGCCCTGGGTGCGATCCGTGGTCTGGACGTTGTGGTCCACCACGGCGAGGGTCTTCTCCGGGTGCCGCACCTTGCGGCCGGCCACGCGCAGCCCCTCGAACGCCTGCGGGCTCGTCACTTCGTGAACGAGGTGCCGGTCGATGTAGAGGAGGCTGGAGCCGTCCGGCTGGACATCGACGACGTGGTCGTCCCAGATCTTGTCGTAGAGGGTGCGCGGGCTGGTCATCGGTCTTCGTCTTCGGGAATGGAGTCGGGGCAGAACTCTCGCGATGATGCGTCGCTCTTAGTAGGCATCGCGCGCGGTTTTCGGAAGAGGCCAGCGCCGCGCCGGTCGAAAGGCTGCCCGGCGACGGCGCGCGGATGTCACCCCCGCCGGTGGGGTCCGCTGGCGCCGCACCCCGCGCAGGCTCTATGCCGGGGCGGGGAAGGCGGCCGCACGCGAACGGTCGAACGTGGGAGTGAACGATGGCTGAGGCTCCGGTCGAGATCCTGTTGCTTCGGAAGATGCATCCCCTCATCGAAGGGGCCTTCGAGGGACGGCATACGGTGCACAGGCTCGCGGGAGCCGCGGATCCGGAGGCGCTGCTGGCCGAGATCGGTCCGCGGATCCGTGCGCTCTGCGTCGGCGGTCAGGTCAGCGTGGACGGAGCCCTCATGGACCGGCTGCCGAACCTCGAACTCATCGCGAATTTCGGCGTGGGCTACGACGCCGTCGATGCCGTCGCGGCGCACGAGCGCGGCATCGTCGTCACCAACACGCCGGACGTCCTCACCGACGAGGTCGCCGACCTGGCGATCGGCCTCGTTCTGGCGACCCTGCGGCGGATCCCCCAGGCCGACCGCTACCTCCGCGCGGGCCATTGGCCCAAGGCCCCCTTCCCGCTGACGGCGTCCCTGCGCGGGCGGCGGGTCGGCATCCTCGGTCTCGGCCGGATCGGGCGGGCGATCGCCCATCGGCTCGAGAGCTTCGGCGTCGCGATCGACTATCACGGCCGCAGCCGCAAGGCGGACGTGCCCTACACCTATCACGACACCCTGACCGGTCTCGCCCGGGCGGTCCATATCCTGATCGTGGTGGCGCCCGGCGGAGCCGACACCCGCAACCTCGTGGATGCCGCCGTGCTCGAGGCGCTCGGTCCCGAGGGCATCCTGATCAACGTCGCCCGGGGCACGCTCGTCGACGAGGCGGCGCTGACCGCCGCGCTGAAGGCGGGCACGATCCTGGGGGCCGGTCTCGACGTGTTCGAGAACGAGCCGCATGTCCCCGCCGATCTCGCCGCCCTCGACAACACGGTGCTGCTGCCGCATGTCGGGTCCGCATCCGAGCACACCCGTGCCGCGATGGCCCAGCTCGTCGTCGACAACGTCGTCTCGTGGTTCGAGGGCCGGGGTCCGCTGACGCCCGTCGGCGAGACACCCTGGAGACCGACCGCGTGAGACTGGCCCTGGCCGCCCTGCTGTCCGCATCGGCCCTGATCGCCTTTCCCCCGGTCGTCCGCACGGCCGCTGCCCAGGACGTCCCCGCCCCCACGGTCGCACCGGACGCGCCCGCGCCGGACGCGCCCGCGGCGGAGACGCTCGCGGCCCCTCCGGTTGCGTCCGCTCGGCCCAGCCTGCCCGAGAAGCTCGGAGAGGTGCCCGGGACCTGGGACCTGTCCCGTGACGGCACCAACCGCCGCTGCGTGATGACCCTGGTGCTGGACAACGGCGACACGGGGCGGCGGCTGCGCTTTCCGGCCGGATGCCGGCGCGCCCTGCCGGTCCTGAATGGGGTCGCCGGCTGGCTGTTCGTCGACGGGGCCGTGCGCCTCGTCGACCGCAACGTCCGCCCGATCCTGGACTTCGCCCGTCGGCCGGACCAGCGCAGCCTCGTCGCCCGCGCCGAGGGCGGCGAGGGCTACAGCCTCGTCCCCCTCGACATCGTGGCGATGCGCCCGGCCGGTGCGGCGCCGCCCGCGGACGTCGAGCCGACCGACGTCCCGGCCGGGCCGGGTCCCACCCCGCTCCAGACCGTGGCGCCGGTTCCGGCCGGGCTGCAGCGGGCCACGACGGCGTCCGCCGGTCCCGCGCCGGGCGTCTATGCCCTCGACCGCTTCCAGGAACGCGACACCTGCCGGATCAACCTCGACGGCGCGGGCGGCGGTGTCCACATCGTTCCTGGCTGCCACGATAGCGGGCTCGAGGTGTTCGATCCGGTCCGCTGGCACTACGCCAACGGCCGCATGACGCTGACCGCCAAGCGCGGCCACAGCATCAGCCTCGTGCCGAACGCCGAGGGCTTCTGGCGGCGCGATCCCGAGGTCGGCACCACCTTCGTCCTCCGCCACGTCGACTGAGGGCGGTCCGCACCACCGGCGTTCCGCGACTTCAGCGCCGTGCGCCGCGGCCGTCCTGCACCGGCAGCATCCGCTCGAGGAGGCCGTCCCGGCGGATCAGTAGGTGCCACACCGTCCCGGCGACATGCAGCAGGACCAGGGCGTAGACGAGCCACTGTCCGAAGACGTGGATCGACTCGGCTACCTTCTGGGCCGACTCGTCCTTCGCCAGACCCGGAATCGTGAACAGCCAGAAATACGGGGTGTCGCGCCCGGAGAAGGCGCTCAACAGGTAGCCGCTGATCGGCATGACGAGGAAGATCGCGTAGAGCAGGTAGTGGTTGACCCGGCCGATCAGCGTCAGGAGCCGGGGCGCCTGCGGATCCGGCGGGGCCGGCCGGACCATCCGCCACACGATCCGCAGGACCACGATCGCCAGGATCGTGAGGCCCACCGACTTGTGGAGCACGAACAGGCTGCCCTTGGCCGGCGTCGGCGGCAGGCTGATCGCCACCCAGGCCAGCGGCAGCACCGCCAGGACGAGGGCGGCACTCAGCCAGTGCAGCGCCTGCGACACCGGATGGTAGCGCGGCAAGCCGGACGCCGTGACGTAGGTGGCGGGCAGCGGCGTCGCCGCCACCTTGCCGGCCGTGATCGGAGAACCTGACATGATCCCTCGCGGGTGAGCGTGGCCCGTGCCGGATCTAGGGGCCGCGACAGGTCCGGGGAGTCTCCGGTCAGGCGGACGCGCCACTCCCGGTGACCCGCGCGACATCGAGCAGTGCGGCGAGTTCCGCCGCCGCGGCGCGGATCCGGGCTCCCACGGTCTCGTCGACGATGCGGCCATCCACGAGGTCGTCGGAGCCGGCATAGACCGAGGTCGGGGCGACATGGGCCGAGAAGAAGCCGAACAGCGGCCGGAGCCCGTGCTCGACCACGAGGGCGTGACGCAGGCCGCCGCCCGTGGCGGTCAGTGCCACCGGCATGCCGACCATCCGCGCCGGATCGACGAAATCGAAGACGTGCTTGAACAGCCCGGCATAGCCGCCCTGGTACACCGGCGTGCCGACGATCAGGGCGTCCGCCCCCTCGATCGCCTCGACCAGGCGCAGGGCCGGTGCCGTCAACGCGCTGCGCTGGGTCGCACCGAGGCCCGGGCCGGCATCGATCAGGTCGTAGACGGCGAGGTCGATCCCGCGCAGCCGCGCGAGTTCGGCGCCCAGCGCCTCGACCAGGATGCGGGTGCGCGAGGGCCGCTTGGCGCTCCCCGAGAAAGCGACGATGCGGGCAAGGCGCGGCTTCGGACTCGACTCGACACTCACCACGAAACCTTCCGCCGCAGCACGCCCCGATCCAGGCGTTCGAACACTCTGGCGCATGCACGGCAAGCGCCACCCGCCGAATTGACGGTATCGCATTCCCGCGCCTGATAAACCGTTGCCGGATTTGCGCCGGAGGCGGCCGACACGGACCCTCGGGCGCGGAACCCCGTCACCGCAGCCGCCAGACATGGCTGCGCTTGATCTCCGCATCCTCGAGGGATCGCGAGACCGGCACTTCGTAGGTCGCGAGGCAGTCGAGCCGGTCGCGCGGCAGGTAGGTCCGGCCTGGATCGCCGATCAGCACCGCGACGCCCCGCGCCTGCAGCCCGGTGAGCCAAACGGTCACGGCCTCGGCGAGGTCCCGTTGGTAGAAGATGTCGGCGGCCAGGACGAGGTCGACCTGGGGATCGCTACCGAGGAGGTTGTCCGAGACCGGGCTGATGCGGCCGCTGACGCCGTTGGCGTCCGCATTGAGGCGGATTGCCGCCATGGCGAAGAGGTCGAGATCGCTGGCGACGACGTGCCGAGCCCCGGCGAGGGCCGCGGCGATCGCCACGAGGCCCGAGCCCGAGGCGAAGTCCAGCACCCGGACCCCGTCCACGATGGCCGGGTGATCGAGCACGTACCGGGCGAGGGCTTGGCCGCCGGCCCAGGCGAAGGCCCAGAAGGGCGGCGGCAATCCGAGTTCCTGCAATTCCTCCTCGGTCCGCTGCCACAGGGCCGTCGCCTCGTCGGCGACGTGCAGGCGGATCTCGGGCGCATGCGGTACGGGCAGCAGACGGGTGTTGGCCCGGATGAAGCCGGCGGGATCGTCCGGAGCACGCACGCTCAACCCTCCAGCAACGCGCGCCACACCGCGCGGACGCTGTCGGTGACCGCGTCCTCGGTGAAGCCGCCGGCTTCGATGCGGGACCGCGCAGCCGCGCCGAGGGCGGCGACGAGCCCGGCATCCCCACTCAGGCGCACGAGGGCGGCAGCCAGGGCCGGCGCGTCGTCCGGCGGGACCAGCAGACCCTCGACGCCGTCGCGCACGAGGCTTCGGCAGCCCGGCACATCCGACGCCACCAGGGCGCGGCCGCAGGATGCGGCCTCCAGCAGCGTCCGCGGCAAACCCTCGCCGCCCCGTGAGGGCAGGCAGGCGACGTGGTTGTCGGACCAGACCGCTGCCACGTCGCTCGTCGGGCCGTGCCAGGCGACGCCGTCGCGACTCCAGGCGCGCAGGGTCGCCTCATCGATCGCCCGCCGGTTGGAGGGGTCCGGTGCGCCGTACAGCGCGAGTTCGACCGGCGCGCCGCCCGCCCGGGCGAGGCGGGCCGCCTCGACCGCGACGTCGATCCCCTTCGACCAGAGCATGCGGGCGACCACGGCCACGCGCAGCGGCGGCATGGGCGGGAGCGGGCGCGGGACGAAGATCGCGGGATCGACCCCGGCGCCGCCGACCACGGTCACCGTGTGGTCCAGCGGATCGAGGCCCAGAGCCCGGGCATCGTCCGGGTTCTCGAACAGGAAGCGGGTGCGGGCCGAGGCCAGCGGGCCGCGGATCAGCGCCCGCAGGCCGAGGCGCGCCGCCCGTCCGACCCGGTCGGTCCGGGCGCCGACCAGGCCGAGGCCGGTCAGGGCGAAGACCCGGGACGGGATGCCCGCCATGGCGGCGGCGGTGCCGCCGACGAGGATCCCGCGCAGGGCGATGCAGTGGACGATGTCGGCCTTGAGGGCCTTCAGGATCCCGGCGAGCTGGCCGGCCGCGTAGCCCGCCGCCATCGGGTTGAGGCTTGCCCGCTCGGCTTCCAGGGGCACGACCTGCGCGCCGGTCGCCTCGATGACGGCGCGATGCGCCCGGACCCGCGTCACCACCGCCACCGAGAGGCCCATGGCGACGGCGGCCCGGGCCATCGGCAGGAAATGCGAGGCGAAGAACCAGTCCTCGGTCACCACGAAGACCAGACGGCGCATCGGAACGGGCCAGTTCCCGGGGGCGGCTTCGGACTGCATGCGGTCCCTCTAGCACGTCGGCGCGGATCGTCCTGCGACGGATGTGCCGCCCCGGAACGGCCATCCGGTGATGCCGGTTGACGGAGACCTTCCCGCCGGGTGGTCAGCCGGGCGGCGGAGATGGGAGGGGCGGCGCATGGCGGGTGTCGAGACGGCGGAATGCGGTGGAGACCTCCGCTCGGCGGCGGCGGAGGCCGGTCTCGTCTACGTGGACGACGGCCGGCCGGGCCTGACGCGGCGACGCAGCGGCGCCGGCTTCCGCTACCTCGACGCGAAGGGCGTGCCGGTCCGCGACAAGGCGAAGCTCGCCCGCATCCGCGCCCTGGCGATCCCGCCGGCCTACACGGATGTCTGGATCTGCCCCCGCGGCAACGGCCACATCCAGGCCACCGGCCGGGATGCCAAGGGCCGCAAGCAGTACCGCTACCATCCGGATTTCCGGGAGGCGCGGGAGGCCAACAAGTTCTCGCGGATCATGGCCTTCGCGGACGCGCTGCCGGGCATCCGCCGACGGGTCGATGCCGACATGAAGCGGCCCGGCCTGCCCCGTGAGAAGGTCTTGGCCACCGTGGTCCACCTCCTCGAGACCACGCTGATCCGCGTCGGCAACGACGATTATGCGCGGACCAACAAGAGCTACGGCCTGACGACCCTGCGCGATCCCCATGTGCGGATCGCGGGTTCGGCCCTGTCGTTCCGGTTCAAGGGCAAGAGCGGCAAGATCTGGGACGTGTCGCTGAAGGACCGGCGCGTCGCCCGGATCGTGAAGGCCTGCCAGGACCTGCCCGGGCAGGAGCTGTTCCAGTACCTCGACCCGGACGGCACGCAGCGCGATGTCACCTCCTCGGACGTCAACGCATATCTGCGGGAGATCACCGGGGAAGACTTCACCGCCAAGGATTTCCGGACGTGGGCCGGCACGGTTCTGGCCGCGCTGGCGCTGCGCGAGTTCGAGAGCTTCGACAGCGAGGCGGGCGCCAAGCGCAACGTGCGCGCGGCCATCGAGAGCGTCGCCGGTCGCCTCGGCAACACGCCGACGATCTGCCGCAAGTGCTACATCCATCCCCAGATCCTCGACTGCTACCTGGAGGGCGGCCTGCTCCTCCAGGTGAAGGGCGCCGTCGAGTCGGAACTCAGCGAGGATCTCTCCAGCCTCCGGCCCGAGGAGGCGGCGGTGCTCGGGCTGCTGCAGGCGCGGCTGTCCGCTGCCGAGACCTCGGTGAAGGTCGGGGCGCCGGCCAAGCGAGCGGGCGCGCTCGGGCGGGGCGCGAAGGCGGCGCGGGGCAAGGCCGCCGCGCAGAGGGCGACGGGGTCAGTCAAGTCCGAGCCGTCTGCCAAGCCCAAGTCGTCTGCCAAGACCAAGCCGTCCGCGAAGGTCGCGCGCGAGTCGCGCGTCCGTAAGCGGGAAGCGGCCGCCTGACGGGGGCGGCCCCGCGGGGCCGCCCGGATTCCCGATCAATGGCGGGACTGGTTGTCGTTGCCGGGCGACCGGCTGTCGGTCCCACGCCGGACCTGTTCGCCGCCCTCGACGACGGGGGCGAGCCCGAGCTGGCGGGCGAGGGAGACCAGGTCCTTCAGGCGGCCGGTCTGGGTCTTGCGCCGCAGGTTGAGACGGTGGGTCTCCACCGTGCGGACGCTGAGCGCCAAGCGTCGCGCGACCTCCTTGTTGCTGAACCCGGAGCTGAGGAAACGCAGCACCTCCGCCTCCCGAGGCGTGAGCCCCAGGCTGTCCCCCGCCTCCGCGGGCAGCGCCACCGGCGGATCGGGCGGGACGAGACAATCGGAGCCCTCCGCCAGGGCCAGCAGCGCCGCGCCGAGGTCCCGCGGCGACTTCGAGCGCGCCACGAAGGCGTCGGCGCCCGCGGCCAGGAGGGCGCGGAGGTCGTCGGCCGTGAGGGCACCGAAGGCCACCAGCGTGCGGAGATTGGGCTGCCGCTCCTTCAGCCCGACGATCCGGGCAATCCCATCGGCCAGCCGGATCTCGTCGAGAAAGACCAGGGCGACGACGCTGCCGGCTTCGGCGTTATCCAGATCGGCCTCGCCGATCGTGTGGAACTCCGGCATGTGCTCCAGGGTAGCGCGAACGGTCGCGCTCAGATCCTCCGGCTCATCCAGGATCAGGACGCCAACGGCCGTACTCATGACCTCGCACCTCGCTCTCCCGGCTTGATACAAGCGACCGGGATCGAAGGCGAAGTTCCAAGATCCGTTCCAGTAACGGTTGACGAATATTAAGCTTTATATTGGCCGAATCGATGCCCTGAGACGGATATTCGGCGAACCGGTGCGCCGATCTGGGACGGCCGCGGGACGTTACTCCGCGGCCTGTCCCGATTTGGGTCGGCGACCCTGTCTCAGCCCGCGACAGCGCGTCCGCTCTCGCCCTGATGGGGAACCACCCGGTTCCGGCCGCCGCCCTTGGCCGCGTAGAGGGCGATATCCGCCCGCTTCACCAGGGCCTCGACGGTGTCGCCGTCGCTCCACGTGCTGACGCCGAAACTGCAGCTCAGCCGGATCGGACGGTGTGCGCCGCAGATCCGCAGGGCCTGGATGCCCGTCCTGAGTTGCTCGGCCCGCGCCACCGCCTCGGAAAGGGTGCAACCCGCCAAGATGATAGCGAATTCCTCGCCCCCGAGCCGTCCGGCGATCCCCACCTCGCCGATCACCTCGGCCACGGCCTTGATCGCCACGTCGCCGACATCGTGACCGTGCTCGTCGTTGATGCGCTTGAAATGATCGATGTCGAGCAGGATCGCCGAGACACCGCCACGGCTCCCGTCCTGCTCCACGGCGGTGCGCGCGCGATTGAAGAAGGCGCGCCGATTGTAGGAGCCGGTCAGCGGATCGGTCTCGGCAAGGCGGATCAGCTCCTCCTGGAGGGTGGTCAGGCGTTCGGCCACGCGCAGCCGCGCGTTCAGCTCCTCGGCGCTCGGCGGCTTCTCGATGAAGTCGTCGGCACCGCTGTCGAGCGCCTCGGCGAGACTGCGGACATTGCGGGCCGACGACATGGTGATGACGTGCAGCGGCCCGCGCGACTCGGCGAGGAGCCGTGCGGACCAGCAGAGTTCGAGCCCGCAGAGCGGCCGGACCTCCAGGCTCGTGATCAGCACCCGGACCTTCGGGGTCGCTGCCAGGAATGCGAGGGCCTCCTCGGAGTCGGTGAAGGCGTGCACCGCGTGGCCCCGGGGCTCGATCAGGGATGCGATGATCTTCAGAACGACGCGGCTCGAGTCGACGATGACGATCTGCATGGCGTGACCCGGAACCGATATACGCGGTGTACGCTGGAAGACTTAATCCAATTCCAACGGACGTGACCCCGGGATGAGCGTGGCCATTACCACTCCGGACCAGCGCTATATCGTTGTCCGGGGACGTCTGTGGCGTCGCGCTGATCCGACGCTGACGCAGGATCGGCGCGACGCGTTGGTCGCATGTCTGATGGCTGCGCGGCGGGCGGTGAAGGCGGCCAAGCAGGCCGAACGGGCGGGCGAAGCGGGGGCATCGGCGGCGCTGGCCGCCGCCAGGGCCGCGGTCGATGCGGCCAAGACCGCGCTCGGCGAGCGCGGCGCTGTCTGGTGGACGGACGGAGCGCCCGATCTCAATCGGCGTCTCGTCCGCAACACGCCCTACGCCGCATGGTTCGCCGACCTCAGCGCCGCGGAACCTGAACCGCGATGACACGCGCCCCCGCGGTGCGGTCTGCCTCGACACGACCTGCCCCGCGGCGGCCTCGCGGTTCCGTGGCGTTGATGACGGTGATGGTCGGCGGCGCGGACGGAGCGGCCGCGATGCCCGTCACTGTCGGGACGCCGTAGGTGCCGTAGCTCCAGGGCGCCGGCACGATCTGGGTCGGGCGCGGCACGCGGGTCAGCGGGGCGCCGATGTAGGTCCCGTTCACGAAGGGGCCTGCGAAACCCTGCCCTTCGCCGTAGCCTTGGACGTAGGAAACCGGAGCATAGGGTTCGCCGCCGCGGTAGGTCTGCGCCGAAGCCGGCGCTGCCACAGCGAGGGCGAGCATCGCGGGAATCATCCGGTTCGCCATGGGGCCGGCTCCGAGGAAGGGGCGGCGCAAAAGGTTCGCGCCGCATGCTGAGCAACCGAACGGATCATTCACCGTTCCCTGCCTCCGGACGCGGAGAGTGCGTAACGATCCGCGCCAGATCCGCGGGATCCAGCCTCCGGAGGTCGCCGCGGTCACCGGCAGGTGGTGATCCGTCGGACCACCCAGCCCTCCCCCTCGATCCACAGGCGGCGGCGGGCGCGGCTGCATGTGGGGTCGTCGTCCCGCTCCACGGTCGCGGCGTGAACCTGGGGCGTAACCTCCGCGACCTTGGTTTCGGTGGCGCCGTTGGCGGCCTGCGCCGCGACCGAGGCGAGGAGAAAGGCTACGCCGGCCGCGCCGGCGGCAATCGTACGGATCATCATGGTGGGGCGATGCACTCTACGGCCGTGATTTCGGGATCGCTCCAGGAATGCACAGGCTGCCGTTTCGGTTTCATCGGCGTTGCACGGTGCGGCCGCCCCGTCATGGGCCGCCGCGCTTAGACTTCCGGGCGTTCGCGGGTAAGGAAGAACAAAACCGGACGCGCCCGCGCCCCGACGTCCTGCGAGGCCTCCGCGCGGTGCCGCGAGGTTCGGTCCACGAAGCCAGGGTCCATGAGCAAGCCGAAGCCCCCGACCAACGCGATGCTGACGCCGGAGAAGCGTGCCGAGGACGTGGATCAGACGATCCGTCCACTGAGCCTGTCCGAGTTCATCGGCCAGCGGGCTGCGCGGGCGAACATGCAGATCTTCATCGAGGCGGCGCGCAAGACCGGTCAGGCGCTGGACCACGTGCTGTTCGTCGGCCCGCCGGGCCTGGGCAAGACGACGCTCGCCCAGATCGTGGCGCGCGAATTGGGCGTGAACTTCCGGTCGACGTCAGGCCCGGTCATCGCCAAGGCCGGAGACCTCGCCGCGCAGCTCACCAACCTGGAAGAGCGCGATGTGCTGTTCATCGACGAGATCCACCGGCTCAACCCGGCGGTGGAGGAAATCCTCTACCCGGCCATGGAGGATTACCAGCTCGACCTGATCATCGGCGAAGGCCCGGCGGCGCGGTCCGTCAAGATCGAGCTGCCGAAGTTCACGCTGGTGGGCGCGACCACCCGGGCGGGACTTCTGACCACGCCCTTGCGCGACCGCTTCGGGATCCCGATCCGTCTGGAATTCTACGAGATCGACGAGCTGGAGCAGATCGTGGCGCGCGGCGCGCGGGTCCTTGGCATCGAAATGTCGGCCGAGGGCGCCAACGAGATCGCCCGGCGGGCGCGGGGGACGCCGCGGATCGCGGGGCGGCTGCTGCGGCGCGTGCGGGACTTCGCCGTCGTGGCGGAGGCCGAGACGGTGACGCGGTCGATTGCCGACCGGGCGCTGCAACTGCTCGACGTGGACGGGGCGGGCCTCGACGTGATGGACCGCAAGTACCTGAGTCTGATCGCGCGCTCGTTCGGGGGCGGACCCGTCGGGATCGAGACGATCGGGGCGGCCCTATCGGAGCCGCGCGACGCGATCGAGGACATCATCGAGCCCTACCTGATCCAGCGGGGCTTCGTGCAGCGCACACCGCGTGGCCGCGTCCTCACCCGCCACGCCTATCGCCACATGGGCTTGCCCGAGCCGCGACGGGAGACCCCCGGGCAGTTCGGGTTCTTCGGAAACGAGGAGCCGTAAGGCCGCCGATCTGCGACCCATGCACGGTGTTCGGGCCAGCGTTTCGCTCGCCTCATGGGAGTTTTCCGCGTCGCGCGCTGCCGCGATCCCGGTCCTTGTGCGCTGCTGCATGAACAAGTCTATGCTGCGCAATCGCTTTCCCGGATGGGCGCGCACAGTATTGCCAAGCTTGGCCCCGGCGGAATTCGATGATCTGCGGAAAAAAATCGACTCTCTGTGATGGAACAGCGCTCTGAGGCGCCTGTTGTGGAGGCAACCGCGCCTGAATTTGGAAGGCGGCGGCAAGACTGTCGGGGCCGAGGCCCTGTCTCTCGGATTGCGACAGATCTTTTTGCTTTAAAAATAACGTCAGGGATAAACTTCAGCCATGAAGACAATTACGCTCGCCGTGCTCGGCCTGTCCCTCGCCGCGCTCACCGCGCCGGCCTTCGCGCAGGACGCCCTGCCGATCCGCGTTCTCCCCTTCGCCAACCAGGATGGCGTCGGCGCCGCAGCGACCGAGACGCCCGCCTTCCGGGCCGAGGCGCTGCGTTCGGATGCCGCCAGCATCGAGGCGAGCCGCATCGCCCTTCAGCGGTCGCGGAACCCGCGGGTCCGCAACTATGCGAACCGCGTCCTCGTCGAGCGGAAGGCGACCACCGATGCGCTGCTCCCGCCGAACACCTCGCTGTCGCGTAACGGCTCGGTGGTGTCCGACAATCAGGGCATCCGCACCGACCTGAGCAACCCGGTCGGCCTGGTCCTCGCCCCGGTCACGGTGGCGGCCAGCATCGGCACCGGCATCGTCGGCGGCGCCCTCGGCGCGGTCGGCCTCGTGGACAACAACCCGACCGAGCCGGGCCGCCGCGTGGCCCTTGGCGAGCGCGGTCAGGCGCGCCTCGCCCAGCTTCAGTCCGCCCCGAACGGCCGTTCGTTCGACCGGACGTACATCGACCAGCAGGCGCGTTCGGACGCCCGGACCCTGGCGCTGTACGATGCCTACGCCAAGTCCGGCGACAACGCCCGGGGCCGTCAGTTCGCGAACGAAGCCCTGCCTTACATCGCCGATGAGCACGCCCATTCGGCGAGCCTCGCCGCCCGCATCGGCGGCTGAGCTGCACCGAAGCGTCTGATCTGGCCGAGGGCCGCCTGCAAGGGCGGCCCTCATCCTGTTGCGCCATCACGACCTGCGTCGCTAAAGGGGCGCATGCGCGCGATCGAGGCCGAGGCCGAACAGACCCGGGAGAGCGGCGGGACGCCGCATCGTCTCCCTGTGCGGGTCTACTACGAGGACACCGATTTCTCGGGCTACGTCTACCATGCGAGCTACCTGCGCTTCCTCGAGCGGGGGCGCACGGAACTGCTGCGCGAGTTGGCCGGCGACCAGTCGGATCTGCACCGCGAGGCCAGGGGGCTGGTCTTCGTGGTCCGGCGCATGAGCCTCGATTTCCTCCGGCCGGCCCAGATGGACGACCTTCTGACGATCGAGACCCGCACCCGCGCGCTGCGGGGGGCCTCGATGCATCTCGCCCAGGCGGTTCGAAGGGCCGACGCGCTGCTGGTCGCCGCGGAGGTCACTGTCGCCTGCGTGCGCGACGGTCGGGCCGTCCGCCTGCCGGAGACACTCCGGCAGCGTCTTGCTCCGGGTGACGCCGCCTAGGCCGTCACCTCAATCCGCCCGGGACGGGTCGGCTTCGCGCAGGACGCGGGCGAAGGCGTTCACGATGGTCATCGCATCGTATTCAATCGAGACCAGCTGATAGCCCATCCCGACCATCTCCCGCGCCCGGGCCGGCGACGGAGCGAAGGCGCACGGAATCTTGCCGGCAGCCCTGGTCTGGCGCGCGATCTCGCTGAGCGCCGCCGTGACCGCCGATCCAAACGGATCGATGACCGTTCCCTTCGACAGGGCAATCGACAGGTCCGCCGGGCCGACCAGGATTCCGTCGATGCCCGGCACGGCGAGGATCGCCTCGAGATCGGCGATCCCCGCCTCGGTCTCGCACATGGCGATCGTGAGGGCGCGGTCGTTGGCACCCGCGAGGTAGTCGGATCCGTTCCGGAGGCCCGACAGCCACATGGCCCGGTCCGGACCCCAGCTCCGTTCCCCGACGGGCGGGAACTTCGCTGCGGCGGCGAAGGCCCGTGCGTCCGCCACGGTGTTGATCATCGGCGCCACCACGCCGGCGGCACCCGCGTCGAGCATCCGCGAGACCATGGCGAAATCGCCGACGGGCACGCGCACCAGGGTCGACTTCCCGGCGAGCGCCACCTCGGTGATCGATGCGCAGCAGGAGCGGTAATCGTGGCCGCCGTGCTGCTGGTCCAGCAGCACGGCGTCGAAGCCGGCGCGGGCCAGGGCGCCGACCACCATCGGATCCGCGATCATGGACCAGCCCAGGAACCGTGCCGGGCCGGTGGGCAGCAGATCGGGCAGGCTGGGAACGGGAAGGGTCATGCACGTCCTGCACATCTCGGCGCTCGCGACTCCGCGGCGCAGGCCGGAACCATAACGGAGGCTCTTTCGGCCGGTCCAGTCCGCCGCCCCGATTCGGACGGAGGGACGCCTCAGGATCGCCCGGATCGAAACCGATCCTTAACCCTGTCGCGCCCTTAACGGCGTCGGCGCGGTGGCGTGGAGCCCAGGGCGAAGGCGGCCCTTACTTTCGACAGATTCGCAGGCGACAGCGTTGATATCGCTCACGGATCCGGCGAACGCGGGCTTCGCCCGGCGCATCGCGATCCGGAGCAGGAGATCTCGACAGATGAACCCAGCCGACGCGATGCAGGTTGCGCCTGTCGCCGACATGACGCTGCTCGGTCTGTTCCTGCAGGCCCACTTCGTCGTGAAGATCGTGATGATCGGGCTGCTCAGCGCCTCCATCTGGTGCTGGTCGATCATCGTCGACAAGACCCTGCTGTTCCGGCGCACCAAGGCCGAGATGGACGCGTTCGAGGACGCGTTCTGGTCCGGCCGTTCCCTGGAGGAGCTGTTCCGCTCGTTCAACGACCGCCCGGCCACCGGGCTGGCCGCCGTCTTCGTCGCCGCCATGCGCGAGTGGAAGCGGAGCTTCGAGGGCTCGGGGCGGCAGATCCAGTCCCTGTCGCAGCGCATCGAGAAGCAACTCGACGTCACCATCCACCGCGAGGTCGAGCGGCTGGAATCGCGTCTCCTGTTCCTGGCCTCCATCGGTTCGGCCGGCCCCTATATCGGCCTGTTCGGCACGGTCTGGGGCATTATGACCGCGTTCACCTCGATCGCCGCCTCCAAGAACACGTCGCTGGCCGTCGTCGCCCCCGGCATCGCCGAGGCGCTGTTCGCCACGGCCATCGGCCTGTTCGCGGCGATCCCGGCGGTGCTGGCCTACAACAAGCTCCAGGCCGAGGTCACCAAGGCGCAGTCGCGGCTCGAGGGCTTCGCCGACGAGTTCTCCGCCATCCTCTCCCGCCAGATCGACGAGCGGCTGCCGCTCGCCGCCTGAGGCCGATCCAGAGGAGACCGACCCATGGGTATGGCAGCAGGCGCATCGCAGGGCGGCAAGCGCCGCCGGCGCCGGAGCCGCCGCGGCGGCCCCATCAATGAGATCAACATGACGCCGTTCATCGACGTCGTGCTGGTGCTGCTGATCATCTTCATGGTCGCGGCGCCGATGATGACCGTCGGCGTGCCCCTCGACCTGCCGCAGTCGAAGGCCTCGCCGCTCAATTCCGACGTGAAGCCGATCACCCTGTCGATCCGCCAGACCGGCCAGATCTTCCTCGGCGAGGACGAATTGACCGACGACACGATCGTGCCGAAGCTCATGGAAACCGCCAAGACCGGAACCGAGGAGCGCGTCTTCGTGCGCGGCGACAAGCGGGTCGATTACGGCCGCGTGGCGCAGGTGATGGCGATCGTGACGGGCGGCGGCTTCAAGAAGGTCGCCCTCGTCACCGAACCCGAGCATCAGTAGGGCCGCGCCGTGGAGTTCCGCTTCGACCGCAGGGAACCGGGTGTCTGGATCTCCGCCGGCACCCATGTGGCGCTCCTCGCGCTGGCGCTGGTCAGCGTCGCGGCCCCGGCCCTGCCGGAGGCTCAGGAGGGCGTACCCGTCGAGGTGATTACCGAGAACCAGTTCTCCGAGATCACCAAGGGCGAGCGGCAGGCCGACAAGCCGATGCCGAACGCGACCTCGCGGGCCGATCGACAGGCGGAGAAGTTCGAGGATCGCGAGCCCGAGAACGCCAAGACCGACGCACCCACCGCACCCACCCGCACGGCCGACATGAAGCTCGCCGCCGCGGAGGAGATGCCGCTCCGCGGCGAGCCGGATCCGCAGGAGGCCGCTCAGGCCGCCAAGGCGGCGCAGGAGAAGCGCGACGCCGAGAAGGCGGCCGCCAAGGCCGCGGAAAAGGCCGCCGCCGAGAAGGCGGCAGCCGACAAGGCCGCAAAGGCGGAGGCGAAGGCCAAGTCCGAGGCGGCCGCCGCCAAGGCGGAAGCCGAGAAGCGCGAACAGCTGGAGAAGCTGATCGAGAAGCAGGAGGCCGAGGCCGAGGCTGCCGCTCAGAAGGCTGCCGCCGCGAAGGCCAAGGCCGAGGCCGCCGCCAAGGCGGAGGCGGCCAAAGAAGCCGCCAAGGAAGCCGCCAAGAAGGCCGCGGACGCCAAGGCGAAGGCCGAGGCGGAGGCCGAGCGCCAGAAAGAAATTGCCGAGGCGAAGGCCGAGGCGGAGCGCGAGAAGGCCGAGGCCGCCGCGAAGGCCAAGGCGGAGGCCGCCGCCAAGGCGAAGTCCAAGGCGATGGCGGATGCGAAGGCCAAGGCCGACGCCGAGGCCAAGGCGCGCAAGCAGGCCGAACTCGCCGAGAAGTTCAACGCGGGCGACATCCGCTCCATGCTGGCCTCGAAAGCGCCGTCGCAATCGACCGGCGCCACCGGCCACACGGTGCAGAAGGTGGCGGCGCTGGGCGCAGCGACCGGCACCGCGCAGCGCCTGTCGCCGTCGCTGCGCGACGCCCTGGTCGGCCTGCTCCAGCAGCAGATCGAGCGCTGCTATTCCGCACCCCCCGGGGCGGCGCAGGGCGTGGTCCTGCCGGTGCTCGACATCCGCCTGAATCCGAACGGCTCTCTGAGCACCGAGCCGCGGATCATGCGCGGCGGGGCGAGCGCGGTGGACCAGTCGATCGCACAAGCCGCGCTCCGGGCGGTCCGCCGCTGCGCGCCGTACAACATTCCGGCCACCTACGCGCCGTACTACAATGACTGGAAGGCCATCAACGCGGAGTTCGAGTTCACGGCGACCTGAGGTCTTCCAGCCCCTGTCCCGCCGTCCCCGCGTCCCTGTCTGATCGACACTCGGATCCGACCCATCATGCTGCACCTCTCCTCCGTCGGGCGCCAGCCGGCGTCCTATGCCGCGCGCCTGATCGCGCTTCTCGTGATGCTGACGGGCTTCCTCGCCGGGCCGGCCCAGGCGCAGCTGCAGCTGCGCATCGGCGGCGGCAACTTCCAGCCCCTGCCCATCGCCATCGCGGATTTCGGTGGCGACCCGAGCCTTGGCGGCCTCGTCTCCGGCGTGGTCACCAACAACCTGCGCCGCTCGGGCTACTTCACACCCCTCGACCACGCCCGCTTCCCCGAGCAGCCGGCCTTCGACGCGGCGCCGAACTTCGAGAAGTGGCGCGCCACCGGCGTCCAGGGTCTCGTCACCGGCCGCGTCGTCCGGGAGGGCGGACGTCTCAAGGTCGAGTTCCGGCTCTGGGACGTCACCTCGGGCCAGCAGATGGCCGGCCAGCAATACGGCACCGACGCCGCCAACGCCCGACGCACCGGCCACCTGATCTCCGACGCCGTCTACACCAAGATCACCGGCCTCGGGCCGTGGTTCGACAGCCGGATCGCCTTCGTGGACGAGACCGGCCCGAAGGAGAACCGGCGCAAGCGCCTCATGGTTATGGATCAGGACGGCGCCAACGTCCGAGCGATCACCACCGGGGAGATGTCGGTCGTGGCACCGCGCTACTCGCCGGCCACGCAGGACATCGCCTTCATGGCGCAGGCCACCGGCCACCAGCCGCGCGTGCAGATGATCAACCTGGAGACCGGCTCCCGCCAGGCGCTCGGCAACGTCGATTCGATGAGCGCGAGCCCGCGCTTCTCGCCGGACGGCCGCAAGATCGTGATGAGCGTCCAGCAGGGCGGCAACGCCGATATCGTGACGATGGACCTCGCCTCGAAGGCCCAGCGCTCGATCACCAACGGCATGGCGATCGACACCTCGCCGACCTACTCGCCGGACGGATCGCAGATCGCCTTCGAGTCCGACCGCGGCGGCTCGCAACAGGTCTACGTGATGGGGGCGGATGGCTCGAACCCGCACCGGATCACCTTCGGAGCGGGCTCGGCCTCGCAGCCGGCCTTCTCTCCTCGCGGCGACCTGATCGCCTATACCCGCCAGCGCAACGGCGGCTTCGCGATCTGCGTGTCGAAGCCCGACGGGTCCGGCGAGCGCGTCCTCACCGAGGGCTTCCACAACGAGGGGCCGACCTTCGCGCCGAATGGCCAGTACGTGCTGTTCTTCCGCGATCCCGGCGGCCAGGGCGGCGGCAAGCTGTTCATGGTCGACATCACCGGAAAGGTGGAGCAACCGGTCCCGACCCCCGCCTACGCGTCGGACCCGACCTGGTCGCCGCTGCTGGCCGGGCGCTGACAGCGTCGCGGAGCCCGGCTCACCGTCGGGCTCCAAAGCCGTTCCCGATCGTGTCGCAACGGTTTGGAAGGACGGCGATTCCGGTCGAGACAGCCGCGCCTTGCCCCCTCTCCCGTGCGGGAGAGGGTTGGGGTGAGGGACGAGAGGGTACAGGATTGAGCACGCCGCCAACGCGCGGTCAGAGCGAGCCTGATCCGGAAGCCGCACAGCCCTCACCCTGTCCCTCTCCCGCACGGGAGAGGGGACCCGCGCCTCGTTCGGCGTGGTTTCGGCGATCGCCTCCCCTCCCAACCCGATCGGGGACGGCTTATGAGCCGCGTCCGTGTCGCGCGCCGGTGCGCGGCACATGACACCCGGCGACCGAGAAGAAAATGCCTCGACTCTGGGCTAGGGGAACGCCGGGCGTTACGGCCGGGCTCGCGGGACGCCGTTTGACGCGCGGTCATCTGAGACTCGTCACGTCCGGAATTGCGTGACGGCGCGCTATCCGTTCACCATCAGCCGGTCGCGCGCCTTGAGGGCCGGGAACAGCCGACCCCAGAGCAGCGCCACGCCGATCGTCGCGCCGCCGCCGACCACCACCGCCGGAACCGCTCCGATCGCTGCGGCCAGCAGACCCGACTCGAACTCGCCGAGTTCGTTCGAGGCGCCGATGAACACCGTGTTCACCGCCGAGACCCGCCCGCGCATGGCGTCCGGCGTCTCGCCCTGCACGAAGGTCTGGCGCACGTAGACCGAGATCATGTCGGCGGCGCCGGTGACGAACAGGCAGGCCATCGACAGCGGAAGCGACGTCGAGAGCCCGAAGGCGACCGTGGCGGCGCCGAACACCGCGGCGGCCCTCAGCATGCGCAGTCCGGCATGGCGCCGCAGCGGCCGGTTTGCCAGCAGCACCGCCATGGTGACCGCACCGAACGCCGGCATGCTCCGGAGCGCCCCGAGGCCGAGGGGCCCGACATGAAGGACCTCTCCCGCATAGATCGGAAGCAAGGCCGTCGCACCGCCGAGCAGGACCGTGAACAGATCGAGGCTGATCGCCCCGAGCACCACGGGCTGCGAGCGGATATAGTCGATGCCCGCCGAGAGCGCCGCCYAGGTAATCGGCGGCCGCTCGCTCATCGGCGCCGGGCGGAAGCGGATCAGCAGGGTCAGAAGGCTCGCCACGGCGAAGCTGCCCCCTGCCCCGCCGAACACCACGGCCGGCCCCAGGGCGTAGAGGAAGCCGCCGAGCGCCGGTCCCATCACGGAGGCGCTCTGCCAGAGGGAGGCGTTCCACGCGATGGCCGCGCTGAATTGCTGGCCAGGCACCAGGGTCGGTAGCAGCGCCTGGAGCGCCGGGTTGGCGAAGGCCCGGGCCGTGCCCACCACGATGACGAGCGCGTAGATCGGCCAAACCGAGTCCACCCCCGACAGCGCGCAGGCGAGGAGGCCGAAGCTCGCCAGGCTCTGGAGGGCGAAGGCCGCGGCGCCGACGAGGCGCCGGTCGTAGGCATCCGCCACGTGGCCGGTGATCAGCGCGCAGAGCACCGCCGGCAGGAACCCGGCGAGGCCCACGAGGCCCAGCGCCAGGGCGGAGTGGGTCAGATCGTAGACGAACCAGCCGATCGCCACCGCCTGCATCTGATAGGCCAGACCGGTAAGAAAGCGGGCCGAGCCGAACAGGCGGAAGTCGCCGATGCCGAAGACGGCCCAGCCGGAACGATCATGCGCGGACATGCCCCCTGCTGCGCGGGACCGATCGAAGAATCAAGTCTCAGGGCGATGAGCGCCTGTCGGACGTCGCGGGCTCTCTTTGGCTCACCTGAAGGGTGAGAGCGGGTTTCCGCGCGGGCGCCGGCGGCAGGACGGGTGTCGGGGGCTCCGGAAGCGGCTCGTGCCGCGGCTGGCCCGGGAGGTCGGTCGGGAAGGTGCAGGTGACGCGGGTGCCGTTGCCCGGCGCGGTCTCCAGCAGAACCCGGCCGCCGTGCAGTTCGACGAAGGAGCGCACGATCGACAGCCCGAGGCCGACCCCGCGGTGCCGGGTGCCGAGGGTATGGCTCTCGAAGCGATTGAAGACCGAATCGGCGATCTCTGCGGGCATGCCGCGACCGTAGTCGCGCACGCTGAGGAGAAGCTCCTGCGCGTCCCGCCGGGCATGCACCTCCACGCGCTGGCCGGCATCCGAGAAGCCGACCGCGTTCGAGAGCAGGTTGAACAGGATCTGGCGGACCCGCTTCCCGTCGGCATGGACGCTGCCGATATCCTCGGGCACGTCGAGGGCCAGCGTGATGTGGGATTCCGCCAGCCGGTCCTCGATACCCCGCACGGCGGCCTCGATCGTCGCCTGGACATCGACCTCCTCCCGCTGCAGCTCCAGCGAGCCGGCATCGATCGAGGCGAGGTCGAGGATGTCGTTGATGATCACGAGCAGCGCCGCCGAGGAGCGCATGATGTGGTCGGCGTATTCGCGCTGCCGCTCGTTGAGTGCGCCCACGGTCTCGTCGCCGAGGAGCTGCGTGAAGCCGATGATGTTGGTCAGCGGGGAGCGCAGCTCGTAGGAGACGTGGTGGACGAAGGTGTCGCGCAGCTGCGCGGCCTTCTCCAGGGCATCGTTCTTCTCGGTGAGCGCCCGCTCGACGTTCACGCTCGCGGTGACGTCGATCAGGGTGAGGAGCGTCGCGCCCTCGGGGAGCGGCTGGGCGGCGCAGTCGAGGACCGTGCCGTCCACTACCTCCAGGCGGCAGGCGCGGGCGGTGCGCGACTCCATGCCGACCACCGCGTCCCGGATGTCGAGCCACGGCTCCTCGGCGGGGGCCAAGGTGCGGCAGGCGGCGATGACCGCGTCGACGTGCGGCCGGTCCTCGACCATGGCCGGGTCGAGCCGCCACACGGTGCAGAAGGCACGGTTGGCGAGCGTCAGGCGCCCGTCCGCGCCGAACACCGCCACGGGCTCGGCCAGCGTGTCCAGGGTCTCGGCCTGCAGGCGGCGCAGGGCGTTGTAGCGGGATTCGGCGTTCAGGCTGTCGGAGACATCGTCGAACAGGTAGGTCAGGCCGCCTTGCGGGTTCGGATCCGCGACCACGCGCAGTGTCCGGCCATCGGGCAGGTACCACCAGGTCTGGTTCGCCTCCGCTGCCCGGTAGGCGGACAGGACGCCCTGCTTCCAGCCGCGGAAATCCGCGTGCTCCTCGAGCTTCCGCTCCGCCCGCAGGTGGTCCAGGATCTCGCCGTCCGCAGGGCGGCTGTCCAGGAAGGCCTGATCGAGATCCCAGAGCTGCCGGTAGGCGGCATTGTGGAAGATCAGCCGCTGCGACACGTCGAACATCGCCACCGCGGTCGGCAACTGGTCGAGGGTGCGGACGTTGGCGTTCATCTGACGCTGCAGGTCGGCGCGGACGCTCTCCAGTTCGGAAACGTCGATGGCGATGCCGACCCGTCCGGTATCGAGCGCCGTCTCGAACACGTCGAGCATGCGCCGGTTGCCCGCCACGATGGCCGAGAGGCGCGGGACGCTGCGGGTCAGGCCGGCGAAGCGGGCCGCCTCCTCGCGGGCGATCGTCTCCCGGGCCGGACGGTCGAACAGCTCCAGGCTTGCGTCGAGGGCCGCCTCCCGGCTCGCCGCTTCCACCGCCGACACGTAGGCGGCGTTGACCCAGCTCAGGCCGCCCTCGCGGTTGCGCCGCCAGACCGGCTGCGGGATCGCATCGAGGAGGCCCGACAGGGCCGACAGGCCCCGGCGGGTCTCGTCCAGGGTGGCGCGCAGGTCGGCGATCTCGCAGCGTTCCTGGCTGGTCTCGCGCAGGCGCAGCAGCGCCCGTCCCGCCACGGCCTGGCCGTGGGCCTCGATGTTGCGGCCGGTCTGGGTCTTCAGGCTCAGTGCGAAGCTCGTGCCCCGCGCCCGCAAGGTCTCCACGGCGGTTTCCACCGCCGTCGCGTCCGCGGCGACCAGCCATGTGCCGAAGGCCAGCACGCGGCGGGCATGGCCTGAGGTCGGCCGCTCGCCGTGGATGGCCAGGCTGATGTCGCCCTCCACCACCGGTTCGCTGCGCCGATCCCAGGTCACGATGATCTGGCGCTCGGCGTTGAGCAGCATCTCGGCCCGGTCGTGGGCGCCGCGCAGGACATCCAGGGTCGCGGCGAGTTCGCGCTCGCGGCGCGTCCATCGCCCGCGTTCGTAGAGGTGGAGGAGGGACAGGATCACCGCGAAGGCGACGAGGCCGCCGAAGATCGCCAGGGCGGCCACACTGTGGATCTCCCGGGCGGAATGCGCGGTCGCGGATTCCGGCAGCTCGGCCAGGGCCGCGCTCGCCGTCATCAGGGCCAGCACGCCCACACCGACCCGAACGCGTGTCGCACTACCGACACCCATGGCTTATCCTGCCCCCGCCCCCGATGGCGGTCCGACCGGCGCGCGTCACCGCGCGGCACAGGACGCACCGTTCCCGCAGTGATTCTCCCGAACCGCCGCAGCCCCATCGATCTAAGATTCGCCCACACTCTACAGTGCGCCGGAATCGACCCGGAAGGGGAACGAAGCGTGGCTTTGGGCCGAGTCGGCACAATCAATCGTTAACGACACACAGAAGACACAGTCCGACCCCGCAGGCTGAGCTTGACAAACGAAGAGGCCCGGCGCAGCGCGCCGGGCCTCTTCGTCGATGCCGATCGAGCCGTCCGGCCCCGACCCGGCGGCGCGACCCCGAAACCCCGATTAAGGCCGGATCGCGTCGCGCGGGTTCGGGCTCAGTAGCGGTAGTGCTCGGACTTGAAGGGGCCGGTCTCGGAGACGCCGATATAGGCGGCCTGATCGGGGCGGAGCTTCGAGAGCTTCACGCCGATCTTCTCCAGGTGCAGCGCCGCGACCTTCTCGTCGAGGGTCTTGGGCAGGGTGTAGACCTGCTTCTGGTACTTGCCCGGATTGGACCAGAGTTCGATCTGGGCCAACGTCTGGTTGGTGAATGAGGCCGACATCACGAAGGACGGGTGTCCGGTCGCGTTGCCGAGGTTCACGAGACGCCCCTCCGACAGGAGGATGATGCGGTGGCCATCCGCGAAGGTGATCTCGTCCACCTGCGGCTTGATGTTCGACCACTTGAGGTTCTTCAGACCGGCGACCTGAATCTCGTTGTCGAAGTGGCCGATGTTGCAGACGATCGCCCGGTCCTTCATCGCCCGCATGTGGTCGATGGTGATGATGTCCTTGTTGCCCGTGGCCGTGACGAAGATGTCGGCGCGGGGGGCCGCATCCTCCATGGTCACGACCTCGTAGCCTTCCATGGCGGCCTGGAGCGCGCAGATCGGGTCGATCTCCGACACCAGCACGCGGCAGCCGGCATTGCGCAGGGACGCGGCCGAACCCTTGCCCACGTCGCCGAAGCCCGCCACCATGGCGACCTTGCCGGCCATCATCACGTCGGTGCCGCGGCGGATGCCGTCGACCAGCGACTCCTTGCAGCCGTAGAGGTTGTCGAACTTCGACTTGGTGACCGAGTCGTTCACGTTGATCGCCGGGAAGAGCAGCTTGCCCTCCTTGGCCAGCACGTAGAGGCGGTGGACGCCCGTGGTGGTCTCCTCGGAGACGCCCTTGATGCTGTCGGCGAGGCCGGCGAACCAGCCCTTCGGCTTCTCGGCGAGCTTCTTCTTTAGGAGCGCGAAGAAGACCTCCTCCTCCTCGCTCTCCGGCTTGTCGAGGAAGGCGGTGTCGCCGTTCTCGGCGCGAAGGCCCAGGTGGACGAACATGGTGGCGTCGCCGCCGTCGTCGAGGATCATGTTCGGCATGCCGCCGTCATGCCAGTCGAACAGGCGCGAGGTGTAGTCCCAGTACTCCTCCAGGGTCTCGCCCTTCACGGCGAAGACCGGGATGCCGGCGGCCGCGATGGCGGCGGCGGCGTGATCCTGGGTCGAGTAGATGTTGCAGGAGACCCAGCGGATGTCGGCGCCGAGCGCCTTCAGGGTCTCGATCAGCACCGCAGTCTGGATCGTCATGTGCAGCGAGCCGGCGATCTTGGCGCCCTTCAGGGGCTGCGCCGCGCCGTACTCCTCGCGGACCGCCATCAGGCCCGGCATCTCCGTCTCGGCGATCGAGATCTCCTTGCGGCCGTAATCGGCCAGCCCGATGTCCCTGACGATATAATCCTTGGCCATGTGTCGATGGCTCCGTGTTCGCGTTGCGGGGTCGGGGCAAGCCCCTACCACCTCAAATGCTACGAAGCAATCAAGACATAAAGATGTCTTTATGCCTTTCCGTCGGCGGGGCGGCTGCACGAATGGCTGCCCCGCCTCTGCGGATATGGCTCGGTGCCGACGCTCAGCGGGTCGGCCGCGCCAGCCAGCCGATGCCGAAGGCCACGGCCGCCACGAGGGCCAGGGTCGCGGTGCGGTTCTCGTCCGCACGGGCGGCGAGACTGCGGCCGTGACGCGCGGCGCGGTCGCGATAGTGCTGGCCGCGCTCGATGGCCTCGTCCGCCAGGGCGTGACCGCGTTCGCTCACCTGACGGAACCGGGTGCGGCCCTCCTCCACGAGGTGCTCGCCGCCGTCACGCAGGTCGCGCACCGCCTCGCGGGCCTCGCCGTAGGCGTACTGGGCGGCGCCGGCGGCCTGATCGTAGGCGCCGTCGAGCTGGTCGGCCGCGCGGCCCCGGACTGCACCGGCGGCGGTCTTGACGCGACCCCGCAGATGGCGGACGCCGCCCTCGATATGATCCCTGTTCATCCTGTCCTCCGGTTCGGCGCACCGCATGGGCTCTTCGCCTGCGTCGGGTCGGAACGGCGACGGATGCCTCAGGTTCCCTCCGACGCGGCGCCCGGACCTCAAGTTTCCGTGCCTCATGCCGAAGAGCTGACACAGGGTTCCGCCCGACCGGCTCAGCGCCCGCTTGTGCCTCACCAGTCGCCAGGCGTTCTTCGGTTGACATCGAGGGCCGGATTGTCGCGCGATGTCCGGAGACGGCGGGACCTTTCCTCTGCCGCCTCCCGCCGGTGACTTGCCGGGTGGCGAAAAGGTCTGGGCGGATCGCCTAGATCTCGATCTCGGTCCCGACCTCGACCACCTGACGGGTCGGCACGCCGAAGAAGGCGCCGGTTCGCTCGGCGTTGCGCTGCATGAAGGCGAACAGGTTCTCCCGCCACGGCGCCATGCCGCGCTTGTCTTTCCGCGGGATGATCGTCTCGTGCCCCACGAAGATCGTCATGTCGTCGAGCACGTGCGGCGGCAGGTGGCGGGATTCCACCGCGCAGGCGAGCCCCTCCGGGATCGAGGCATCCTCCATGAAGCCGTAGCGCAGGATCACCCGGTAGAAGTCCGGTGCCAGGATCGTCACGTGCGCGCGCTGCGCCCTGGGGACCGTCGGCGTCTCCTCGTAGAGCGCGGTGATGATCAGGATCCGTTCCATGAGGGCGTGGTTGCGCTCGACGAAGCGCGAGAGGTGGAGCGGAATGCCGTGCTCGGCAGCCGACAGGAAGGCCGCGGTGCCGGGCAGCCACAGCAGATCGCGGTGTTGGAGGCCGGCCAGGAAGACGTCCTCCGGAAGCTGCAGGGCGACCCGCGCCGCCTCGACGAGTTCGTTGCCCTTCTTCCAGGTCAACATCATCAGCGCGACCACGCCGGCGAGCAGCAGGGGAAACCAACCGCCCTCCATCAGCTTCACGCTGTTGGCGGCGAAGAACACGGCGTCGATGGCGAGGAAGACACCGTTCACCGCGAAGACCAAGATGGGCTTGTAGCCCCAGCGCAGGGCGATGAGTGCGGCCAGGAGCGTCGTGATCGCCATCAGCATAGAGACCGCGATGCCGTAGGCGCCGGCCAGCGCATCGGAGGAACCGAACATGATGACCGCCGCGAGCGTCGCGACCGCCAGGAGCCAGTTCACCATCGGGACGTAGATCTGCCCGCGCTCCTCGCGGGCCGTCTGCACGATGCGCATCGCCGGCAGGAACCCGAGCTGGACCGATTGCTGGGTCAGCGAGAACACGCCGGAGATGATCGCCTGCGAGGCGATGATGGTCGCCAGCGTGGCGAGCAGCACGAGTGGCAGGTGGCCCCAGTCGGGGCAGAGGCGGAAGAACGGGTTCTCGAGGGCGTCGGGTTCGGCGATGAGCAGCGCGCCCTGGCCGAAATAGTTGAGCACCAGCGCCGGTAGGACGAGCCCGAACCAAGCCAGACGGATCGGCGTCGCGCCGAAATGGCCGAGATCGGCGTACATCGCCTCGCCGCCGGTCACCGCGAGGAAGGCCGCGCCGAGCATCGCGAAACTTACGTGCCAGCCGGCGTGCAGCATGAAATCGAGCGCCCGGAACGGATTGGCGGCCGCGAGCACCTCGGGATTGGCGACGATGCCGATCACGCCGAGCCCGGCCAGCACCGCGAACCAGACGAGCATGACGGGTCCGAAGACGCGGCCGATGGCGGCCACGCCCTTGTGCTGGACCAGGAACAGCCCGACCAGGATGACGAGGGTAATCGGGACCACGTACGGCCCGAGCGCCGGCGCGTCGATCTTCAGGCCCTCGATCGCCGAGAGCACCGAGATCGCCGGCGTGATCGCGCCGTCGCCGTAGAGCAGGGCCGCCCCGATGAGCCCGACCACCAGCAGAAGCGCCTTCCACGTCCCCGGCCGGGCCTGCCGGGCGCCGAGCAGCGCCAGCATGGCGACGATGCCGCCCTCGCCGCGGTTGTCGGCGCGCAGGATCAGCACCGCGTATTTCAGCGACACGATCAGGATCAGCGACCACAGGATCAGCAAAACCGCGCCTGTGGCCGCCGCCGGCACCGAGGCGCCGCCGGCGGTCGCCGCCTTCACGGCTTCCTTGAACGCATAGAGCGGGCTCGTGCCGATATCGCCGTAGACGACCCCCAGCGCGCCCAGGATCAGCGCCGGCCGCAGCCGGCTGCGGTCCGGCTCTGCGGCGTCCACAGCGGAATCCGTCGCGGGGGCAAGGGATTGACTCAACGCAGGGCTCCCGTCGGACACGACCCTGCAGGGGGGTGCATCGCCTCCGACCGACAAGTAGCGGCTGCCGCTACGCCGTCCAGCGCCGCTTCGGCCTCATCGGGGTGGGATACGGCGACGGTTCAGATCACATCTGCGAGCGCGTCGGGACACGACTCGCCGCGTCTCAGGCAGAAGACGGGCGCCCCGGCATGGCGGCCGATCGATGCGGCCACGGTGCGAGCCGGTGTCGGCGCACCGTCGCTCTCGCTGACCACCACCGCGAGGAGCGGGATACCGTGAAGGCGCAGCGTCTCGCAGGCGGTAAGCGCGTGGCTGATCGCCCCGAGATAGCTGCCGGTGATCAGGAGCGCCGGCAGCCCGAGCGCCCGAAGCCAGTCGAGGCCCGTCGCCACCTCGGTGACCGGGCTCATGAGGCCCCCCACGCCCTCGATCAGGAGCGTACCCTCCGTCGCGGCGATCTGCGCGCGACACCAGCCGACGAGGTCGGACAGCGCGAGGCTGCGCCCCTCCAGCACGGCGGCTTGATCGGGCGAGAGCGGCGCAGAGAACCGCCAGGGCGAGCAGGCCTCCACGGAGTCCCCCTCGAGGGGAAGGCCTTGCGCGTCGAGCAGGCGGGCGGTGTCGCTCTCGGCGAAGCCCGGATCGTCGAGCGGCGGGACGCCGCTCGCGAGGGGTTTCAGGGTCCGGACCGGCCGGCCAAGCGCCCGCAGGCGCCGGGTCAGGGCGGCGGTGACGTAGGTCTTGCCGATCTCCGTGCCGGCCCCGGCGATGAAGACGGCCCGTGCGGGCATGCCGGCCTCAGGCCTGAAGCGTGCCGTGGCAGTGCTTGTACTTCTTGCCCGATCCGCAGGGGCACGGCTCGTTGCGGCCGACGCGACCCCATGTAGCCACGTCGTTCGGGTCGCGCTCCAGCACGGCACCATCCGCGGCCAAGCCCTGGGCGGCGAAGCCGTAGGCGGGGCCGCCGCCGCCGTCGCTGCCCGATCCGAGCCCAGCGTAGTCCATCTCGTTCTCGCCGGTGACCGGGTCGAGATGCTGGGCGAACATCGGCGGCAGGGCCGGGCCGCCGGGCGGGTACTCTTCCGGCTGCTCCTGCATCATGATCTCGACCCGGGACAGCTGCGCCGTCACCTGCTCGCGCAGGGCCGTGACCAGCCCGTTGAACAGGTCGAAGGCCTCCGACTTGTACTCGTTCAGCGGGTCCCGCTGGGCGAAGCCGCGCCAGCCGATCACCTGCCGGAGGTGGTCGAGGGTGACGAGATGCTCGCGCCAGAGATGGTCGAGGGTCTGGAGCAGGACCTGCTTCTCGATATAGGCCATGATCTCCGGGCCGTTCTTCTCGGTCCGGGCTGCATAAGCTTCCTCGGCCGCCTTGAGCAGGCGCTCGCGCATCTCCTCGTCGGCGATGCCCTCCTCCTTGGCCCACTCCTCGACGGGGACGTCGAGGCTGAGCACCTCCGTCACCTGCTCGCGCAGGCCGGCGACATCCCACTGCTCGGCGTAGGCGTTCTCCGGGATGTAGCGGGCGACGAAGTCGTCGATCACGCCCTCGCGCATCTCGTCCACGGTCTCGCGGACGCTGTCCTGGCCCATGAAGTCGCGACGCTGCTCGAAGACGACCTTGCGCTGGTCGTTCATGACGTTGTCGTACTTGAGCACGTTCTTGCGCATGTCGAAGTTGCGCGCCTCGACCTTCTGCTGCGCCTTCTCGATGGCCTTGTTGATCCAGGGGTGGATGATCGCCTCACCCTGCTCCAGGCCGAGCTTCTGCAGCATCCCGTCCATCCGGTCGGATCCGAAGATCCGCATCAGGTCGTCCTGAAGCGACAGGTAGAACTTCGAGCGGCCTGGATCACCCTGGCGGCCGGAGCGGCCGCGGAGCTGGTTGTCGATGCGCCGCGATTCGTGGCGCTCGGTGCCGATGATGTAGAGGCCGCCGGGCAGCGCCTTCTTGCGGCCCGCCTCGGGATCGGCCGGCTCGCCCGAGGCCAGCACCTTGGCGCGGTTGTCGGCGATCTCCGCCTTGATCGCCTCGATCGCGGCCGTGCGCTCCGGCCCCTCCGCGAGATGCCCGAGCTCCTTCTCGATGCGCATCTCGAGGTTGCCGCCGAGTTTGATGTCGGTGCCGCGGCCGGCCATGTTGGTGGCGATGGTGATCGCCCCCGGCACGCCGGCCTCGGCCACGATGTAGGCCTCCTGCTCGTGGAAGCGGGCGTTCAGCACCGCGAAGCGCTTGGTCACCCGGCCCTCGCGGGCGGCGGCGTAGACGTCGGTCAGCGCGTTCGGATCGGAATAGTCGAGCAGGGTGTAGCCGGCCTTCTTCAGCATCTCGGCGAGGTGCTCGGACTTCTCGATCGAGCCGGTGCCGACCAGGATCGGCTGGTGGCGTCCATGCGCCTTGTCGATCTCGGCGATGATGCCCTCGTACTTCTCGCCGACGGTCCGGTAGACCTCGTCGTCCTCGTCGACGCGCTCGACCTCCTTGTTGGTCGGGATGTCGACCACGTCGAGCTTGTAGATCTCGGCGAACTCGTCGGCCTCGGTCGAGGCGGTACCGGTCATGCCGGCGAGCTTCTTGTAGAGGCGGAAATAGTTCTGGAAGGTGATCGAGGCGAGCGTCTGATTCTCTGGCTGGATCGTGACCCGCTCCTTGGCCTCCAGCGCCTGATGGAGGCCCTCCGAGTAGCGCCGGCCCTGCATCATGCGGCCGGTGAACTCGTCGATGATCACCACCTCGTCGTTCTTGACGATGTAGTCCTTGTCGCGGGTGAACAGGGTGTTGGCGCGTAGCGCCTGGTTGACGTGGTGGACCAGGGTGACGTTGTGCGCGTCATACAGGTCGCCCTCCTTTAGGAGACCGGCCTCGCGCATCGCCTCTTCGATGAACTCGTTGCCCTCCTCGGTCAGCGAGACGGTGCGCTGCTTCTCGTCGAGGTCGTAATATTCCTTGCGCAGGCGCGGCATCAGCGCGTCGACTGACACGTAGAGTTCCGAGCGGTCGTCCACCGGACCCGAGATGATCAGCGGCGTGCGCGCCTCGTCGATCAGGATCGAATCGACCTCGTCGACGATCGCGAAGTTGTGTCCCCGCTGCGCCAGCTGGGACATCTCGTACTTCATGTTGTCGCGCAGGTAGTCGAACCCGTACTCGTTGTTGGTGCCGTAGGTGATGTCGCAGGCATAGGCCTCCTTGCGCTGCGCATCGTCGAGCCCGTGCACGATCGTGCCGACGCTGAGGCCCAGGAACCGGTAGACCTGACCCATCCACTCGGCGTCGCGGGAGGCGAGGTAGTCGTTCACGGTGACGACGTGGACGCCCTTGCCCTCCAGGGCATTGAGGTAGACCGGCAGCGTCGCCACCAGGGTCTTGCCCTCGCCGGTCTTCATCTCGGCGATGCCGCCCTCGTGCAGCACCATGCCGCCGATGAGCTGAACGTCGAAGTGGCGCTGGCCGAAGACGCGCTTGGCCGCCTCGCGCACCGTCGCGAAGGCCGGCACGAGGATGTCATCGAGACTCTTGCCGGCGGCGAGTTCCGCCTTCAGCATGTCGGTACGGGCGCGCAGGGCCTCGTCCGAGAGAGCCTGGATCTCCGGTTCCAGCGCGTTGATCAGCGCCACGCGCGGGCGATAGCCCTTGACGCGACGGTCGTTCGAGGAGCCGAAAATCTTCTTGGCGATAGAGCCGAGCATCGTTGACCTGCGGACGCGCGAGCCCGCCCACGGGTGAGCGTGGCGGGCCGGCCTGGACGGAGTTGGCCGGGCTTATAGAGGTAAACATCGCCCGGCGCACCTGGAAGGGGCAGCCCTCAACGCATGCCGGTACGGTCACGGTTCCGGCATCGGTGAAATGGCCGCGCTTGCCTTCTCATGCGACGCGGGCCACCTGTGCCGCGGCCTGCCGCCCGGGCGCTCCGGCGCGGCGCCGAGACGCGAGCCGAGGACTTCGCCCGCATGCCGAACACCGCCCTTCTCCGGCGCGCCAGCGCCCTCGCCCTCCTGATCGCGATGCCGGGATTGGCGCTGGCGCAGGCGCCTCAGAAGGCCCCGGCCCCGACGCCGGCCGCGAACACGCCGGCCGTTGCCCCCGCCGCCGAACCGAGCGCGGATGCGGTCGTTGCGAGCGTCAACGGCAAGCCGATCACGCAGGGCGACCTCGCCATCGCGGCGGACGACCCGGCCCTGTCGCTGCCCGGGGTGGACGAGGCGCAGAAGAAGACCCTTCTTGTCGATTACATGGTCGACCTGCGGGTCGGCGCGCAGGCGGCTGAGGCCGCCAAGATCGGCGACAGCCCGGAGTTCAAGCGCAAGCTCGCCTATTTCCGGGACAAGCTCCTCCTCGACGACTACCTCGAGCAGGAAGCCAAGCGCGCGGTCACGCCCGAGGCGGAGCACGCGATCTACGACCAGACCGTCAAGCTGATGAAGCCCGAGGAGGAGGTGCATGCCCGCCACATCCTCGTGGACAACGAGGCGGAGGCGAAGAAGATCGCCGCGCGCATCAAGGGCGGCGAGGACTTCGCCAAGGTCGCGGCTGAGACCTCGAAGGATCCGGGCTCCAAGGCCGAGGGCGGCGATCTCGGCTGGTTCACCAAGGAGCGCATGGTGCCCGACTTCGCCAACGCCGCCTTCGCGATGAAGCCCGGCCAGGTCTCCGATCCGGTCAAGACCCAGTTCGGCTGGCACGTGATCAGAGTCGAGGAGAAGCGGACGAAGCCACAGCCGACCTTCGACGAGCTGAAGGAGCAGATCGACCAGCACCTGATCCGCAAGGCGCAGCAGGACATGATCCTGAAGCTCCGCTCGGAGGCCAAGATCGACCGCACCGACGCTCCGCCGGCTGCCGCGCAGCCGACGACGGAGCCGAAGAAGCCCTGATTCGGCTCTGAAAGCGAAGCCGCCCGCCATGCGTCGTCCGCGTCGCGCCTTTCGGGTCGCCCCACAGGCGCGCGGGACATCGTCGGTCCGACCGCTCACATGGATCTGTGTCGCGGCCGGCGGCGATCGCGGCGTCCGTCAGTAGGGCCGGTCTGGGACGAGATAGCTCGACTGGGCCGGTGCGGGTTGCGGCGTCACGCCAAGCGCGGCGAGTTCGTCGCTACGGCGCCCTTCGGCGATCCGATCGAGCACCGCGATCAGCAGCCACGGACACGCGATGCCGATGAAGAACGCCATGTAATCCTCCCGAGCCGAATCGATCTGACCGTCCGGCTTAGGAAAAGAATAGGGGGGCTAGGCGCGCCCGCAAGCGCGGAGCCTCAGATCCAGCCCTGAAGCTCCCGACGGACCACGTGTTCGATGACCTTCATGCCGAGATCGGTATCGTTCAGGCAGGGGATGTAGGCGAACCGCTCGCCGCCGTTCTCCTCGAAATAGTGGCGGTTCTCGCCGTCGAGTTCCTCCAGCGTCTCCAGGCAATCCGCCGTGAAGCCGGGGGCGACGATCGCCATGCGCTTCACCCCGGATTTCGCCAACGCCATCACCGTCTCGTCGGTGTAGGGCTTCAGCCACTCCTCGTTGCCGAACCGCGACTGGAAGGTCGTGCGCATCTTCTCCGGAGAGAGGCCCAGCGCCTCTCGGATCAGCCGCCCGGTCTTGTGGCACTGGCAATGGTAGGGGTCGCCCTTGAGCAGGTAGCTCCGCGGCACACCGTGGAACGAGGTGAGGATCACCTCCGGCTCGAAGTCGAGCTTGGCCAGACCCTCGCGGATCGAATCGGCCATCGCGGCGATGTAGACGGGGTCGTCATGATAGGGGGGCGAGACCCGCACCGTCGGCTGCCAGCGCATGTCCATCAGCGCCCGGAACGCCTGATCGCAGGCGGTGGCCGAGGTGGCGGCGGCGTATTGCGGGTAGAGCGGCACCAGCAGGATCCGGTCGCAGCCCTGATCGAGCAGGGCCTGGATCCGGCCGGCGACCTCGGGCTTGCCGTAGCGCATCGCCCAATCGACCACCACGGATTCGCCCATGGCCGCCTGCAGCCGCTCGCTCTGGCCGCGGGTGATCGTCTTCAGCGGTCCCTCGTTGAGGGCGTTGTTCCACACACTGGCGTAATCGCGTCCCTTCGGTCCCGGGCGCTTCGTCAGGATGATCAGGTTGAGGAGCGGCCACCAGATCAGACGGGGCACCTCGATCACCCGCCGGTCCGACAGGAACTCCTTGAGGTACCGGCGCATGGGCCAGTAGGACGTGCCCTCGGGCGTTCCCAGATTCATCAGCAGTACGCCGACGCGGCCCCAGGCCACTTTCGGGTGGTCGGGCGGCAGGGTGCCGGCCGCGGGCGTGGGCGGTGCGAGGGGCCGGCCATTCGCCAGCGCGGCGGGTTCGACGCGTTCGTTCATGGCAGCGTTCCGGCGCCGCGCGCCGAGATCCTTCTTCTGGTTTCCCATATCCGGCCGCCGGCGCATGGGCCTGAGCCGGGCCGGAGTCTAACCCCTCGCGGGTGCGCTTCCATCTAGGGTGCGAAGCCGCCCGGCGAAGACCGGATGCGACATGCCGCACCGCGATGTGCCGCACGCTCGCCCTCATGTCCCTAAACACGGGCTGCCCCGGGCCGCAACTGTCGGCCCTGCACCGGACCCTGGAGTGACCATGCCCGAGACGCCCGTGGCTGATGCCCTCGCGGCCTTCCGCGCCTCCGGCTCCCCCTGGCTGGCGCTGCCGTTTTTCGCCGGGTCCCAGGCCGCGGCGGTGGCGGCCCGCGTCGATGCGCGAATCGCCGCGGGTGCCGGCGTGCTCCCGGCCCCGGATCGGATCTTCCGTGCCCTGACGGAAACCCCGCCGCAGGACGTCCGCGCGGTGATCCTCGGTCAGGATCCCTACCCGACTCCCGGCGACGCCAACGGCCTCGCCTTCTCGTTCGTGGGGTCGGGCCGCCTGCCGGCGTCGCTGCGGGTGATCCTGGCAGAGGCGGAATCCGGTCGTGAAGCGGGGGGCGACCTGACGCCCTGGGCGCGGCAGGGCGTCCTTCTGCTCAACAGCGCGCTCACCGTGGAGGCCGGCAAGGCCGGGGCGCATCTGCGGTTCGGCTGGTCCGCGCTCACCGACGAGGCCGTCACCGCCGTGTCGGCGCGTCCGGAGCCCGCGATCTTCCTGCTCTGGGGCGCCCAGGCGCGGGCTCGGGCCGCCCTGATCGATTCGACGCGGCACGGCGTGTTCGAGAGCGGGCACCCGTCGCCCCTCAACCGTGCCCGGGACTTCCCGGGTTCCGACCCGTTCGGACGGGCCAACCGCTGGCTGGCCGAGCACGGCCGCCGTCCGATCGACTGGCGGCTCGGCTGAAGCCGGCGACGATCCCTATTGCGGCTTGGCAGGCACCGAAGGCTTGGCGGGCTCGGCTGGCTTGGCCGGAGCCTTCGCGTCCTGGCCTGCCGGCAGGAGCACGTTCTTGGCCACCGTCCCCTCGGGGCCGTACTCGCCGGCCACCGCGATGCAGGCCTGGTCGCGGTTCTGCTGCATCTGGTTCGACATCAGCGTGAACATGGTCTGCACCCGGTTCCCGAACGGGCCCCGCGGCTGGACATCCGCGACCTGGACGTTCTGCTTGGCCAGCAGCGCCTCGAACTGGTCGCTGCCGATCCGGTAGCCGCAGACGTTGGAGGCGGCGAAGATGTAGGCGGCGAATTCCAGGGCGCGCGGCCCCGGGGCATTTCGGATCTGCGCCCGCGCTGGCAGGGCCGCGAGCGTGACGGCGGCGAGGAGGGCGATCCGGGTCGTAATCGGGCGCATGCGCAAAGGTTTCCTCGGTGGTCGGCGGCCTCTGACGGGCCGCTCCGGCCTGCGCCACATAGGCCCGTCTCGCGCCCGCGCCAATGCGACCGAAGTTGCCGACACTTTGCGCGTCGCCGTTCACGGCCCGTTGGCCATAGGCTCAGTCACCGGCCGGCACGGCGCCGAAAACGGAGTGGTTTTCCGATGGAACGGCGCGGTGTGAGAGAGTGTTAACCTGCTCGCGTCACGCCAGGGCTACGGTTTGTCCACATCCAGGCGGTCCGCATCGCATGTACGGCGTCCATTCCTCTGCGGCCTCCAACTCCATCCCGGCTCTCGACAGCGACCGGCACTTCCGGTCCGGCGTCACCGGGGCCGGCACTGCGGACCGGCGCATTGCGCCGGGCGGACCCGCCGCCGCCATCTGTCCGCACCGGTTCGCCCGCTGGGCGTGGGGTGAGGGCCTGCGCGCCGGGGTGACGGTGGCGCTCATGGTACAGGATCTCGGACAGGCGGAAGCCATGCGCCTCGGCCTCACGCGCCTCGGCCTCAGTGTCGTTTGCCTGGACAGCGCCGGCCGCGACCAGACGCTGGCCGACAGCCTGACCCGGTCGGAGGCCGCACTGGTCATCGTCGATACGGCCCTGGCCAGCGCCTATGCCGGCGTGATGGGCCGGCTCGCCCGCTATCCCGCCGTCTGGTGGAACGGACCGGGTGCCGATTACGCGAGCCTCGATCACGCCCTCGCCGAGCGGGCCTGAGCGTAAGCCGCTTAGATTGGCGCCGACGGTATCCTCCCGCCCTGGCGGCATCGCGGCCTGCAAGCCCGCGTGGTAATCTCCGATAGCGAGACCGGTCCCGCATCAGGGAGACCGGCACGGGAGACGCCGCCATGACCGCAGCCGTAGCCACGGCCCCCTCCGTCGCCGCGGATCGGGAGGCACCGGTCCTCTTGCGCAGCGACGCCGACGGCATCGCGACCCTCACCCTGAACCGCCCGCAGTCGCGCAACGCCCTGTCCATGGCCCTGATGGGCGCCCTTCAGGTCGAGCTCGACGCAATCCGCCAGGATCCTGCGGTCCGGGTCGTGATCCTGCAGGGAGCAGGTCCCGCCTTCTGCGCCGGACACGACCTCAAGGAGATGCGCGCCGATCCGTCCCGGGCTGCGACGGAGGCGGTGTTCCAGACCTGCGCCCGGCTCATGCTGAGCCTCGCGCACCTGCCGCAGCCGGTGATCGCCCGGGTCCACGGGATCGCCACCGCCGCCGGCTGCCAGCTCGTCGCCACCTGCGACCTCGCCGTCTGCAGCGAGACGGCCCGCTTCGCCACGCCCGGGGTCCAGATCGGCCTGTTCTGCTCGACGCCGATGGTCGCCCTGTCGCGCGCCGTGTCGCGCAAGGCCGCCCTGGAGATGCTGCTCGTGGGTGAGCCGATCGACGCCGCCGAGGCGCTCAGGATCGGCCTCGTCAACCGGGTCGTGCCCGAGGCGGACCTCGACGCCGCGGTGGGCGCCCTCGCGACGCGGATCGCCGGAAAGGCCCGGCGGGTGCTGGCAATCGGCAAGGAGGCGTTCGGGCGCCAGATCGAGATGGGCCTGGAGGACGCCTACGGCTACGCCGCCGAGGTCATGACCCGGAACATGATGATGGCCGACGCGCAGGAGGGCATCGACGCCTTCCTGGGCAAGCGGCCGCCGCGCTGGGAGCCGTGACCCCGCGCGGTGGCGCGATACGACGCAGGCCGGCTGGCGCCGCGCTGGTAGGTGATGGCGCGACCCTGCCCTAGGATGACGGGCGCGTCCGATCCTGCCGGGCTCGGCGCCCAGAAACGGAACGGCTGATGAGCACCATCGACCTGTTCGGTCTGACGCTGGCCTTCTACGGCACGATGCCCCCGCCCCGGCCGCCGCGGCCGGAGCGCAACGGCGCGACCTGGGCCGCCGCGGTGATCTTCGGCGGCATCTGCCTCGCCACGATCGGGCCGATGATCACGATCTGGAGCTTTCACCGCCCCTACGCGGAGGCCAAGGCGCGTTGCATCGCCTCCGGCGGCCGGGTCCTGTACGCGGCCCTCGATGGCAGTGGACCCTATCGCTGCGAGCGGCCCGCCGGCGCCGACGCCATTGCGTATCCGGTCAAGCCGGCGGATTAATCCGCCCGCCGCACGGGCTTCGGGCCAATCCGGCGCCTCCCGCCGCGAATTCGGATACCGAAACCTTGGAAAACGCGCTTACCCGCTGGGTCCAGTCGACCGCCCTGCTGCGGTCGGATGTCGAGGCGCTGATCGGCTTCGCGCTGGCGATCGGCGTCACCCTGCACGCCCTGCTGCGCAAGCGGCGGGTCAGCGTGGCGGTGGGCTGGATCGGGCTCGCATGGCTGTCGCCGATCTTCGGAACCGCCCTCTACCTCACCTTCGGCATCAACCGAGTCTCGCGCCGCGCCCGGCGGCTGCGGACAAAGCCTTCCGACGCGACGCAGCTGCCCGACACCGACGACGCGGTGGTGCCGGAGGCGCTCTGGCCCCTCGACCGGGCCGTCCGGCGGATCACCGGCCTGCCGGCCTTCTCGGGCAACACCGTGCAGATGTTCCGCAACGGCGACGCGGCCTACCCGGTGATGCTGGCGGCGATCCGGGAGGCGCAATCCAGCATCGGGCTGTCGAGCTACATCTTCCGGGACGATGCCACCGGCCGCGCCTTCTGCGACGCCCTGTTGGAGGCGCAGGGCCGGGGCGTGCAGGTCCGCGTCATCATCGACGGGATCGGCGGCGGCTATTTCCGGGCGCCCGTCTATCACCGCCTGACCGCCGCCGGGGTGCCGGTGGCCCTGTTCATGCACTCGGCGCTGCCCTGGCGGATGCCGTTCCTCAACCTGCGCTCGCACAAGAAGCTGCTGATCCTCGACGGGCAGATTGCCTTCGCGGGCGGCCTCAACATCTCCCACCCGAATCGCGTCGCGCTGAAGCCCGAGCACCCGATCCGGGACACCCATTTCCGGATGACCGGACCCGTGGTCGAGCAGCTCGCCGCCGCCTTCGCGGCCGACTGGGCCTTCGTCGACGGCGAAATCCTCGACGGCGCGCCCTGGTTCGTCGACCTCGAGCACACCGGACCCAGCGTCGCCCGGGCGGTCACCTCTGGCCCCGACGCGGATGTCGAGAAGATCGAACAGGTCATCCTCCAGGCCCTCGCCTGCGCGCGCCGGACGGTCCGGTTCGTGACGCCCTACTTCCTGCCCGACGAGCTCGTCACAGGGGCGCTCGCGCAGGCCGCGACCCGGGGCATCACCGTCGACGTGATCATACCGCGGGTCAGCGACCATCCGTTCATCGACTGGGCGACCCGGGCGCATCTCGATCCGCTGCTGCGGGCCGGCGTGCGGGTCTGGCTCGACGACCCGCCCTTCGACCACTCCAAGGCGATGGTGGTCGACGACATCTGGTGCTTCGTGGGCAGCGCCAACTGGGACATGCGCAGCTTCCGGCTCAATTTCGAGCTGAACGTCGAGATCATCGACGCGGAGCTGGCCGCCGAACTCGACCGGTTCATGCGCGGCAAGATGGAGGCGCGCCTCAGCCGGGACGATCTCGCCGCCCGGATCCTGCCGATCCGTTTGCGCGACGCAGGCGTGCGACTGCTGCTGCCATACCTTTGAACCGCCCCGGGGCGTGCGCCTCGGGCGACGGTCCGAGATGGACGACGATTGGCCGGTGATCGGACGGCCCCCGCGGCAGCACCGCGTGGTCGTGGCAGACGAGGCCGCGGGCGAGGCATCGGTCGAGCCGCAGGGGCAGGACGTCGACCATCGCGTGGGTCGGCTGCCGCGGCCCGACATCGCGAAAGCCCGGGATCAGCGCGGGGCCGACGATGTTGTAGTCGCCGAGCACCGCCGCCCGCGGAGGCAGTTCGCCGACGATGCGGCGGAGCTGACGGCGGTTCAGCATCTGGCCGTGCGACAGGTGGACGTTGGCGACGCCGAACTCCCCCAGGTCGAGGATCTGGCAGACCCGGTGCACCAGGGCGCCGGAGGGCAGCGTGATCACCCGGGGTGGTGCCGGCCACGGCCTCGGGCTCCACATGGCCAGTCCGTGGATCCGGCCCGGCAGGGGCGCCCAGGCATAGTGGCCGCCGATCCGGTCCAGCAGGAAGCCGATGGCCCGGGTCGCCTCCTGCATCAGCAGGAGGTCAGGTTTCTCCTGGGCGACCAGGGCTGCCACGTCGTCGACCGCCGCGCCGGTGCGCCGCAGCAGGTTCCAGCTCACGATCTTGAACGGGCGATGCGGCCGATCCGCCGGGCGGACCGGCGCGGCGGGCAACGCGACGGGGATGGCGCGGGCCGGGCGTGCAATAGGGATCATCGGGCCGGACTCGTACCTCACCATGCGGCGCTCCCGCCACCGCCACGCTCTAACGCGCACGGGGCCGGGACGTTCGACAGGTTCGGTGCGCGCCGGGTGCCGCGCGCCCGGCCGGACGCGAGGACCGCTCGTGCGCCTGATCGTGTGCGGCCCCGGGACCTGTACCGCTGGCACTCCGACGGTCCCGGTGACGGGATCGGACCTGCGGCCTGCGACCCGTCAGGCGGAGCCTCGGGACCTGCAGCCCGCGCATCGCGCCCCACAGGCTGTCGCCGATGGCCGCTTGAGGCGAGCCCCGTCGGCGGCCTAAGACCCCGCTACGGGATGCCGACGGCCGCTCTGGATCGCGCGTTCCGACTTCACCACCGATCCCGACCCGGAGGCCGATGACCGCGTTCAGCTTCATCCACGCGGCCGACCTGCACCTCGGCAGCCCGCTATCGGGCCTCGCCACCCGCGACGCGGAACTCGCGCGGCGCCTCGCCTCGGCCGGGCGGCAGGCCTTCGAGGACCTGGTGAGTCAGGCGATCGAGCGCTCGGTCGCCTTCGTGGTGGTGGCCGGCGATGTCTATGACGGCGACTGGGCCGACACTACGATCGGCCTGTTCTTCGCCCGACAGGTGGCGCGCCTCGACCGCGCCGGCATCCCGACGATCCTGGTGCGCGGGAACCACGACGCCGAGAGCGTCATCACGCGCTCGATCACGTTGCCGGCCTCCGTGCACGTCTTCCCGTCCGCCCGTGCCGGCACCCTCCGCCTCGACGCCCTGCGGGTGGCGATCCACGGCCGCAGCTTCCAGGGACGGGCCGTCGAGGAGAACCTGTCGCTGACCTACCCGGCGGCCGTGGCGGGCTGGTTCAATCTCGGTGTCCTGCACACCTCCTGCACCGGTCACGCCGCCCACGAGACCTACGCCCCCTGCTCGGTGGCCGATCTCGCCGCCCGGGGCTACGAGTACTGGGCGCTCGGCCACATCCACGAATACGCGGAGCTGTCCCGGGATCCCTGGATCGTTTTCCCCGGCAATCTCCAGGGCCGGAGTGTGCGTGAATGCGGGGAGAAGGGCGCCGTCGTGGTGGACGTCGCCGACGGTCGGGTCACCGGCCTGAGCCGCCTCCCCCTCGACCGGGCGCGGTTCGAGCGGATCGCGGTCGATCTCGCCGCGGTGGCCGACCCGCGCGGCGCCGTCGAGGCTGTCGAGACCGCCCTGAGGCCGCTCGCCGCCGTCGCGGCGCGCCGGCTCCTGCTGGTCCGGGTCCACCTCGTGGGCAGCACGTCGGCTCACGACGTCCTCGCGGCCGACCGGGATTCGCTGACGGCCGAGATCCAGGCGGCGGCCCATCGGCTGCACGAGGACATCTGGCTGGAGCGCCTGAAATTCGAGACGCGCCGTCCGCCGGCGACCGCGGAACCGTCCGGCGCCGCCATCGACCCTGCGGCGCTGCTGGCCGACCTCGATCGCGATCCGGAATTCCGTGCGCGCGCCAAGGCGGCCCTGGCCGAGATCGGCGGCAGGATGCCGGGGACCGTGGCGGCGGAAGCCGACCTCGACGCCGAACTCGACGCGCTCTGCGCGGAGGCGGAGGCGCTGATCCTCGGCCGCCTCGGCGGCCGGCACTGCTGAGGCGATCGCCTATGGATGCCCGATGCGCCTGATCCGCCTCGCCCTGGAGCGCTACGGCGCCTTCACGGACCGCACCGTCGAATTCCGGCCGGACGCGCGCCTGCACGTGGTGCTCGGCGCCAACGAGGCCGGCAAGAGCACCGCCCTGGCGGCGGTCACCGACCTGCTGTTCGGTTTCGAGAAGTCCACCCGCTACGCGTTCCTGCACGACATGCCGCAGCTCCGCCTCGGCGCGGCGATCGGCGCCGCCGACGGCCGCCGCCTGTCCTTCCGCCGCCGGAAGGGCAACAGCCGGACCCTCATCGACGCCGCCGACGCGCCGCTCGCCGACGATGCCCTCGCCCCGTTCCTCGGTGGCCTGTCCCGGACGGTGTTCTGCCGGGCCTTCGGCCTCGACGCGGCGAGCCTCCGGGCCGGGGGGCGCGAGATGGTCGACGTCGAGGGCGAGGTCGGCGCCAGCCTGTTCGCGGCGGGCTCGGGCCTGCGCGGACTCACCGAGCTGCAGACCACCCTCGACGCCGAGGCCGACGCCATCTTCGCGCCGCGCCAAGCCAAGCACCGCACCTTCTACCAGGCACTGGAGCGCCACGAGAACGCCCGCCGTGCGGTCCGCGAGAAAGGCCTGCGCGCCGGCGACTGGCGGGCGCTGAACGACGAGATCACCGCGGCCGCCGCGCAGCTCGAGGCGCTGCGGGCCGAACAGAAGGCGATCGCGGTCGCGCGCGCCCGATTGGAGCGGCTGAAGCGCGTCCGTCCGATCATCGCCGAGATCGACGCGCTGGGCGCGCGCATCGCCGCCGAGGCCGACCTCGTGGACGTGGACCCCGCCTGGATCGCCCGTCTCGGCGCCGCCCTCGACGCCTGCCGCGCCGCCGAGGCCGAGGCGGCGCGGACGGCTTTGGCGCGGGACCGGGCGCGCAGTGAGGCCGAGTCGGTGTCGGTCGAGCCGGGCTTGACGCACCGGGCGGACGAGATCCTGGCGGCGTTCAGCGGCACCCGGGAATTCGAGAAGGGGGCCACCGACCTGCCGCGGATCGAGGGCGACGCCCACAAGGTCGGCCTGGATCTGGAACGGCTGCGCGCCCGGATCGGCGTGCCCGATCTCGCGGCGCTGGAGGTCCGGCAGCCACCGGACGCCGCCCGTGCCCGGATCGAGCGCCTGATCCGCGAGGCGCGGACCCTGGCGGCCGCGGAGGACCAGCTCGCCCGCGACCTGACTGCCGCACGCGCCGAGCGGGAGCGGCTGGCCAGGGCCGTGGAGGCTGCCGACGCGACCCGGGATCCGACGCCCCTGCGGGAGGCCCTGAAGCCCCTCGCCCGCCTGCACGAGCGGATCGCCGCCCACGAGACCCTCGACGCCACGATCCGCCGGGAGACGGCGCTGCTGCGCAATCAGGCCGGGCGTCTGTCGGCCCCCGTCGCCGACCTTGCCGCCCTTGTCCGGACGCCCCTGCCCGGCCCCGACACGGTGGCGCGCTACCGGCAGAGTCTCGATACCAAGACCCGCGAGCACGAGCGGGCCGCCGACCGTCGCGACGCGACCCTCCGGCAGGTCGCCGCTACCCGGGCGCGGCTGCGCGAGCGCGAGGCCGGCCGACCCGTCGCCACCCGGGAGCGGCTCGACGCGGTGCGGGCGACCCGTGACGCGGCCTTCGTGCCCCTCCGGGACGCCCTCGCGGCCGGCCGCGCGGCCGCCATCGCCGAGATCGCGGCCTTCGAGCGGGCTCTGCTCGAGGCGGACCGCATCGCGGACGATCGGGCCGCCGACGCCGCCCGGGTCGCCGCCCATGCGGCCGATCTCGAGCGCCTCGCCGCCGAGGAGGCCGAGGCCCGCGAGGCCGATGCCATCCTCGCCGGGCTCGCCGCCGAGATCGCCGCGGGCGAGGCGGCCTGGCGGGAGGCGTGGCGGCCGGCCGGGCTCGTGCCCGGTCCGCCGGCCGAGATGGCGGCATGGCTCGCCGAAGTGGAGAACCTGATCGAGGCCGAGCAGCGCCTCGCGGAGCAGCGGATCGAAGCGGATCGTCTCCGGATTCGGATCGAGGCGGCCCGCGCACCCCTGGCCGATCTGCGCGTCCGCTCCGGGCTCGACGCGGCGCCGGATCTGGAGGTCGCCGCCGCCCTGGAAAGCCTGGAGGCGCGGGTCGCCGCCCTGGCGAGCCGCTGGGAGGCCCATCTTCAGACCGGCGGCTCGCTGCGCGCTGCCGAGGCCGCCGCCGAGCGGCTGGAGGCGGCGCTCGTCGCGGCCGAGTCCCGCCGCGCCGCATGGCAGACCGAATGGGCGGCCGCGATGCTGTCCCTCGGACTGGACGGCACGGCGCGACCCGAGGAGGCCGAAGGTGCCCTGGAAGCTTGGCGCACCGTGCCGGACCGCCTGGCAGAGCGCGCCGCGCTGCTGCGCCGGTCGGCCGGGATCCGCCGGGACATGGAGGGGTTCCGGGCGACCGCTGCCGCCCTCGTCGGAGACCTGGCGCCCGACCTCGCGGACGCGACGCCCGCCGGTGCGATCCGCACCCTGCACGGCCGGCTCGTCGCCGCACAGGCCCGCGAGGCCCGGCGGGCCGAGCTGGATCGCCGCCGCGACGAGGCCGAGACGGCCCATGGCGGTGCCGCCGACCTCCGTGACGCGGCCCGGACGGCGCTCGGAAGGCTGGTCGCGGGAGCGCTGCCGGACCTCGCCGAGGCCGCAGTGACCGACATCGAGATCCTGTTCGCCCGCTTGAGCGCCCGGGAGCAGCTGCGCGCCGAGCATCTGCGGCTCCGCGGCAGCCTCGCGGGCGCTGCCGACGGCGTGCCCGAAGCCGAGCTGCGCGATAGTCTCGCGACGCTGGCGTCGGAGGCCATCGAGGCGGAGCTGGCGCGGCTCGCGCTGGAGGCCGACGAACAGGCGGAGCGCGGTCAGGTGATCTTCGCCGACCGCGACCGCGCCGAGCGGCGCCGGGCAGAGCTGGAAGGCGGCACCGGCGCCGAACTGGCGTTGGCCGATCGTAAGGCCGCAGAGGCGGATCTCCAGACGGCGGCCCGGTCCTGGGCGGTGCTGCGCCTCGCCGGGCTGATGCTGGGGCAGGCGGTGGCCCGCCACCGGGCCGGGCAGCAGGATCCGCTGGTGGCCCGGGCGGGGGCGCTGTTCGCCGCCCTCACCGGCGGCGCGTTCTCCGGGCTCGCCCAGACCTACGACGAGGCCGACACGCCCAAGCTCGCCGGCCAGCGCGCCGGGGGCGGCACAGTGACGATCGAGGGCATGAGCGAGGGCACCCGGGACCAGCTCTACCTGGCCCTGCGGCTGGCCTACCTGGAGGATTACGCCGGGCGCGCCGAGCCGGCGCCGTTCATCGGCGACGACCTGTTCTCGACCTTCGACGAGACGCGGACCGGCTTCGGGCTGGATGCTCTGGCGGAGATCGGCGCCACGGTGCAGCCGATCCTGTTCACCCACCACCGCCACGTGGCCGACATCGCCCGGACGCGGCTGGGGGACGCGGTCGACATCGTGGCGCTGTAGGGACCGTGTCTCCGCGGAAGCGCGCCGCGATGGTCGCGCGCGGCGTCGGAGGAGCGGCAATCGGCTCCGCATCTCCCCCTCGCCCTCGCGTGCAGGAGGCAGGAGTGGGGATGGCGCGGACGGCGCCGACCCGTTCAATCCGGCACTACCCTGCCTCCAACTCGGACCCGCAAGGGGGAGGAGCGAGCGTCACGGCCCGCGAAGTTTGAACAGCGGCGACCGTTGCGGAAAAAGAGAGGCGGAGCCCGCCCTCGGTTTCCTCCCGGGCAGACGTACCAGTCTGCCGGGGCTCCCTTCACGCCCCGAGATACCGCGCCTCCAGATGCGCCCGGAACGCGTCCGTGCCGAGCGGCGCGCCCGTGGCGCGGGTCAGCAGCGTGTCGGTCTCAAGCAGGCTGCCGACTTCGTGCACGTTCGCGCGCAGCCACGTCCGCAGGGGCGCGAAATCGCCCTGCGCGAGGCAGTCCGGCAGCGCCGGATCGGACGCCCGGGCGGCGCGGAACAGCTGTGCCGCCGCCAGGGCGCCGAGCGTGTAGGTCGGGAAGTAGCCGAAGGCCCCGCTCGGCCAGTGGATGTCCTGCAGGCAGCCGACCCGGTCGTCCGGCACGGTCAGGCCGAGGAGCTCGCGCAGGCCGTCGTTGAACGCGCCCGGCAGGTCGCGCACCGCGAGGTCACCGGCGATCATCGCGGTCTCCAGCCGGTAGCGCAGGAGGATGTGGGCCGGGTAGGTCGCCTCGTCGGCATCCACACGGATGAAGCCCGGGGCGACCCGGGTGTTGAGCGCGTGCAGGTTCTCCGACGACCATTCCGGCCCCGACCGCCCGAATGCCTCGCACAGGAGCGGCGCCAGGAAGGTGAAGAACGGCCGGCTCCGGCACGCCTGCATCTCCACGATGAGCGACTGGCTCTCGTGCAGGCTCATTCCCCGGGCCGAGCCCACCGGCTGGTTCCGCCACGAAGCCGGGCGGCCCTGCTCGTAGAGGGCGTGGCCGGTCTCGTGCAGGACGCCCATCAGGGCGCGGCCGAAATCGGCCGCGTCGTAGCGGGTGGTGATCCGGACGTCGTCGGTGGCGCCGCCGCAGAACGGGTGCAGGCTGATGTCGAGGCGGCCGCGGCTGAAGTCGAAGCCGACCGCCTCCATCAGCTTCAAGCCGAGGTCACGCTGCACCGCCACGTCGAAGGGGCCGTCGAGCGGCAGCGGCGCCGGCCGCGACGCCTGAAGCTCCCGGGCGCGGGCGATCAGCGCCGGCAGCCAACCCGTCAGATCCGCGAAGAGCGGGTCGATCGCGGCACGGCGCATGCCGGGATCGTAGCTGTCGAGGAGCGCGTCGTAGGGATCGAGCCCGAGGGCCGCGCCCTTCGCCTGCCCGATCTCCCGCTGGAGTCGCAGCACCTCGGCGAGATGCGGTTCCAGCTTGGCGAAATCCGAGTCCCGCCGCGCCTCGCGCCAGACCATCTCGGAGCGCGAGACGGCCCGCGAGCTGGCCTCGACGAGGTCGCGGGGGACGGCCGTGGCGTGCGCCTGCGCGCGACGCATCTCCCGCAGGTTGGCGGCCGCCCAGGGATCGAGGCCCGCATCGGAGGTCCCAGCCCGCTCGGCCGCGTCGAGGTCCTCGGCCGTCGCGGGGGCCGTCAGCATCTCGTGGGCGAGACCGCGCAGGATCGCGAGTTGGTCGCCCCGCGCCTCCGCGGCGCCGTCCGGCATCAGGGTCTGCGCGTCCCAGCCGAGGATCCCGGCCGCGCCTTCGAGAGCGGCGAGGCGCGCGAAGCGCTGTTCGAGGGTCTGATAGGCGCTCATGCGTTCTCCGGTGCGGTCTCGTCTCGCAGGATGCGCGGCGGCATTCAGCCCGCCTGCAGCATCTCCAGCTCCAGCCAGCGATCCTCCGCCTGCGACAGCTCGGTTTCGGCCTGGGCCAGCATGGCCGAGGCCTTGTCGAAGCGGGCGGGGTCGCGGGCGTAGAGGTCGGGGTCGGCCAGAATCGCTTTCAACTGCCCGATCGCGGCCTCGAGCTTCTCGATGCGGGCCGGGAGCGTCTTCAGCTCGTGCTGATCCTTGAACCCGAGCTTGGGCTTTCCGGCCGGTTGGGCCGCCGGCGCGGAGGTCCGCTCCCGCGGCTCCCTGGCTTTCGGGGCGACGCTCCGCGCCTCGACGCCCTGCCCCCGCTGGACCAGCATGTCGCTGTAGCCGCCGGCATACTCGACCCAGCGGCCGGATCCCTCGGACACCAGCACGCTGCCGGCCACGCGGTCCAGGAAGTCGCGGTCGTGGCTCACCAGGATCAGCGTGCCCTGGTAGTCGCCCAACATCTCCTGCAGCAGGTCGAGGGTCTCCAGGTCGAGGTCGTTGGTGGGCTCGTCGAGCACCAGGAGATTGGCCGGCTGGGCCAGCGCCCGGGCGATCAGCAACCGGTTGCGCTCGCCGCCGGACAGCACCGAGACCGGCGTGCGCGCCTGCTCGGGGGCGAACAGGAAGTCCTTGAGATAGCCGATCACATGCCGGCTCTGGCCGTTGACGATGACGCTGTCGCCGCGTCCGCCGGTGAGCACGTCGGTCACGGTCATGCCCGGCTCCAGAACGGCCCGGGCCTGGTCGAGCACCACCGGGAGCAGGTTGGTGCCCAGCACGACCTGTCCGGAATCCGGCGCGAGCCGGCCCATCAGCAGATTGATCAGCGTGCTCTTTCCGGCGCCGTTCGCCCCGACGATGCCGAGCCGGTCACCGCGCATCACCCGAAGGGACAGGCCGTCGACGATCGTCCGGTCACCATAGCGTTTCCCGATGTCGCGGGCCTCGACCACGAGGCTGCCCGAGGATTCCGCGTCGGAGGCCTGCATGCTGACGCTGCCCACCGGGCGGCGCACCTCGCGGCGGTCCTGGCGCAACGCGTGCAGATTGCCGAGGCGGCGGACATTGCGCTTGCGCCGGGCGGTGACGCCGTAGCGCAGCCAGTGCTCCTCGGCGACGATCTTGCGGTCGAGCTTGTGCTGCTCCCGCTCCTCCTCCTCGAAGAAGGCGTCGCGCCATGCCTCGAAACTGGAGAAGCCCTGGTCGATCCGCCGGGTCTCGCCGCGGTCGAGCCAGATCGTCGCCCGCGACAGGGCCGAGAGGAAGCGCCGGTCGTGGCTGATCAGTACGAGGGCCGCGCGGGTCCCCTTCAGCTCCGCTTCGAGCCACTCGATCGCCGGCAGGTCGAGGTGGTTGGTGGGCTCGTCGAGGAGCAGCACGTCGGGTTCGGGGGCGAGCGCCTGGGCGAGCGCGGTGCGCCGCCCCTCGCCGCCCGACAGCGTGCCCGGATCCTCGGTGCCGGTGAGCCCCAGGCTTTCCAGCAGGTAGCGGGCGCGGTGAGTGGATTCGCCCGGCGGCAGGCCCGCCTCGACGAAATCGAGGGTGGTGGCGAAGCCCGAGAAATCGGGTTCCTGGGCGAGATAGCGGATCGTGGTACCGGGCTGGATGAAGCGCCGGCCCCTGTCGGGCTCGACCAAGCCCGCGGCGATCTTCATCAGCGTCGACTTGCCGGACCCGTTCCGGCCGACGAGGCAGGTCCGCTCGCCCGGCGCGATGGCGAGGTCTGCGCGGGTGATCAGCGGCGTGCCGCCGAAAGTCAGCGCGACGTCCTGGAGGGTGAGAAGCGGGGGAGCGGCCATGGGCGGGGCTTATGGCAGCGCGGGGCGGCCTGTTCAAACGGTCCCGCCCCGCGCGACCCGCGCCCGTTCAGGCAATCGGATTGGCCGGCCCTGTGGGCGGGCTGATCTCCGGCACGCCCGGATCGCTGACCGGAATCTCGGGGGGCTGGATGCCGGGCGACTCGGTCGGGCTGTTCCCGGGAATTTCCGGACCGGGCGGCTGCGTCGGCGCCTGGGGCGGATCGTAGGGGCGGTCCGGCACCGGAGCCGGCTGCGGCGGCACCTCGGGGACCTGCCCCGGATCGGCGAGGGTGAAGTCGGGCACCGTTATCCTCCGCGAGACCGACGGTGCGAACCCGCACCGGTCCGGCGGAAACAAGGCCCGGCCGATCCGGTTCCGGGCTCCTACTTCTTGGTCAACAGGAGGTTGCCCTCCTTGCTCGCCACCTTCTGGATCTTCTCGGCGAACAGGGCGAGCAGGAACGGCAGCTTCACCTCCAGCCGCACGCTCTCAGCACCCACGTCGATCGTGCCGGCGATCTTCTGCGCCATGGCGGATACGCCGAAATCGAGCCGGTCGCCCGTCCAGGCGAGCTGATCCACCGCGATGCCGCTCTTGGCCAGGAACGCCCGCGCCTGCTCGGTCCCCTGTTCCAGGCGCCGCTTGGCCTCGTCGCGGCCGAGGTCATGCGGGATGTCGACGATGAGGGGCTTGGGCATGGGCGGCTGATCCGGGGCTGAACCCGGCAGCAGATGGGGCCTCAGGGCGCGGCAGACAACGCCCGGGCCGCCCCCGCCCTCTCGGGACGAGGGCGGCCGGGCACCGCATGATGCTCGATTGGCTCAGTGCACGACCTGCAGCGACACGTAGGTCGTGCCGCCCATGCCCAGGGCGCGGGCAGAGCCGCGCGACAGATCGATGATGCGGCCGCGCACGAAGGGACCGCGGTCGTTGATGCGCACCACGACCGAACGGCCGGTCCGCTTGTTCTCGACGCGGACGCGCGTGCCGAAGGGCAGACTGCGATGGGCGGCGGTCAGTCCGTTGGGGTTGAAATGCTCACCGTTTGCGGTGCGATGGCCGCTCCCGTACCAGGAGGCCGCTCCGCTCTGCGCGGCGGCTGGGAGGCTTGTTCCGACGACGGTGGACAGCATTCCAAGCGAGACAACGAGCTTTCCGAAACCAAACGACATTCTCGACGCATTCCCTGTGTTGTTGTCGGGGCGGCGCCAGTCGTGTCGGAAGTCGGCCGGATTATGGCGGGATTTTTTGGTCGGACGACGTCACATTTTGGTCCTTTTTTTCCTGGTCATTCTGAATACATGGGCGTTTGTTACAGTTTATTTCCGCTCTTGTTGCCAGCTGTGCATCGGTCCGTCGTCGCATGTATTTCGCAAGATCTGCGCGTGCCGGCTTATGGAGGCGGTGAATAGGCCGAATTTCCTGAGGTCTGCACTGACGGTGACCCTGCATCCCGCTGAGGTGGACGCGCGACGCGCGGTCGGGCCACCGGCGGCGATGATTGTCATGCCTGGCTGTTTGGGAAGGACAGTCTGCCGGAGTGCCCGGGTGTGCGCAGACGAACCCGCGTCCCGTGGCGTGCGGCCTGTCTAGAGCGCGACGGTAACCGTCGTTTAATCTGTCCGAACACTGCCCGGCCGCGTGATCGGCAAAATCTGCAGCCCCAGAACGGGACGCCCGGCGGCCGAATCCGACAACGCGACCTTTACCGTATCCGGGGCATGGTCTGCCGGTCAGTCGCGTAACCGGTGTTTGCCATGGCTTCCCCGCGTACCGTGGCTGCCGACGCCGTCGCCCGGAAACAGGTCTCGCGTGCCGGGCGGCCCGCGTTGGCGCCACGGATGGGTCTCGTACCCGCCCAGCGTTCTCTGCCCCTCGACCAGGTTCTCGTCGGGGATTGCATTGCGGCAATGAACGCCCTTCCGGCGTCGAGCGTCGACTGCGTGTTCGCCGACCCGCCCTACAACCTCCAGCTCGGTGAGGCCGGCCTCCTGCGCCCGGACCAGAGCCGCGTCGACGCGGTCGACGACGACTGGGACAAGTTCGCCACCTTCGAGGCCTACGACGCCTTCACCCGGGACTGGCTCGCCGCCTGTCGCCGCGTGATGAAGCCGAACGCGACCCTCTGGGTGATCGGGTCATACCACAACATCTTCCGGGTCGGGAGCGCGTTGCAGGATCTCGGTTACTGGATCCTCAACGATATCGTCTGGCGCAAGGCCAACCCGATGCCGAACTTCCGCGGCAAGCGCTTCACCAATGCCCACGAGACCCTGATCTGGGCCTCGCGCTCGGCGGAATCCAAGGGCTACACGTTCCATTACGAGGCGCTGAAGGGGGGGAACGAGGACCTCCAGATGCGCTCGGACTGGTTCATCCCCCTCTGCACCGGCGACGAGCGGCTGAAGGATTCGGACGGCCGCAAGGTCCACCCGACCCAGAAGCCCGAGGCGCTGCTCGCCCGGACGCTGCTGGCCGCAACCAATCCCGGCGACGTTGTGCTCGACCCGTTCTTCGGCACCGGCACCACCGGCGCCGTCGCCAAGCGCCTCGGGCGACGGTTCATCGGCATCGAGCGCGAGGCCACCTACGCCGAGGCGGCGCGTGCACGGATCGCGGGTGTCGAGACCCTGTCGAAGGCCGCCCTGATGGTGGCGCCGACCAAGCGGGCCGAGCCGCGGGTACCGTTCCTCTCGGTGATCGAGGCGGGTCATATCCGGCCGGGCGAGACCGTGACCGACGAGCGCCGCCGGTTCCGCGCCACGGTGCGCCCGGACGGCCAACTCGACAACGGCCTCGTCATCGGCTCGATCCACAAGATCGGTGCCCTGGTCCAGGGCCTGCCGGCCTGCAACGGCTGGACCTTCTGGCATGTCGAGCGCGGCGGCAGGCCGGTGGTGATCGACAGCTATCGGGCCGGCCTCCGGCAGGCGATGGCGAACGGCTGACATCCGCTCCAGTTTTGCGAGCCGAGCGAAGCAACCCAGTCGGCGCCACGCCTGTCGGTGTCGCGCTGCCCTGGGTCGCGTCGCTCCGCTGGCGATGACGGTGGTGCTACCGCTTCCGGGCCGGCCCCGTCCGCCGGGCCGACGATCGGGCACGCGCCGGAGCAACCGGTTGCTCCACCTCCCCCTCGAGCAGATCGTCCGCCTCGGGTGGCGGCGGGGGTGCCGGCTTAGGCCGCGGCTTGGGTACGGCCCGGACGCTCGGGCGCGGCTCGGGATCCGGCATCGAGACAGGGGCCTCCATCGCGGCCAACAGCGGCATCGGCGGCGGCTCCTTTCGGGGACGGCCCCGCGACTTCTTCTCGGGCTCCGGCTTCGGGTCGAAGGCGTGGGCCAGGACCTTCCGCATCAGGCCGGGCAGCGGCTCCGCGTCGAGGGCGCTGCCCGGCGTGAAGCGCATGCCGGCGGGCGCCGGCGTCGACAGGGCCACCCGCGCCGCGAACACCGTCAGTTCCAGCGGGAAATGCGTGAAGCCGTGGCGCACGAGCCCCGGAACCCGCTTCCAGCGGGCGTCGAGGGGGGCGTCCAGCAGCGCGGCCGCCAGATCGTAGCCCGGCTCCCAGGCGCTGCCCGGAGGCTCGGCCATGTTGCCGAGCAGGCCCTCGGGTGCCCGCGTCCGCAACAGCACCGCCTCATCGCCGCTGCGGATCGCGACGAAGGCCGCGCCGCGCCGGAGCGCCCCCTTGGCGACCCTGATCTTGCGCGGGAAGGTCTCCTGGGTGCCCAGCGCCCGGGCTCGGCAGGGCGCCATCCAGGGGCAGAGCGCGCAGGCGGGACGCTTGGGCGTGCAGATCGTTGCGCCGAGATCCATGAGCGCCTGGGCGAAGTCGCCCGGCCTGTCGTCGGGTACCAGCGCCTGGGTCAGGCGGCGGATCTCCGGCCGGCTGCCCGGCAGCGGCGCGTCAATCGCATAGGCCCGGCTCAGGACGCGTTCGACGTTGCCGTCGACGGCGGCCTCCGGCCGGTCGAAGGCGATCGCTGCGATCGCGCCCGCCGTGTAGGCGCCGATCCCCGGGAGCTTGCGCAGTCCTTCGGCCGTGTCCGGAAACCGCCCGCCGCCCGCCGCGACCGCCCTCGCGCAGGCATGGAGATTGCGCGCACGGGAATAGTAGCCGAGGCCGGCCCAGGCCGCCATCACGGCCTCATCGGGGGCCTCGGCCAAGGCGAAGACGTCGGGGAAACGAGTCAGGAAGCGCTCGAAATACGGCTTCACCGCCGCGATCGTCGTCTGCTGCAGCATGACCTCGGAGAGCCAGACCCGGTAGGGATTGGGCACCTCACCGGCGCGCGAACGCCAGGGCAGCACGCGCCGATGCCGGTCGTACCAGGCGAGCAGGTCTACGGCGCTCGGTCCGGGACCGGGCTCGGGATCCGTGGCGGTGCGAAGCGGCATGAGCAGGTCGACAGGGGTCGCGCTGCATAGCCGGTGCCCCGCTTCGATCATAGGGCGGCGAAAGCGCGGCTGCGTCCTCCCTTCGTCAACCATCCTGCGCTAACCTGCGCGGATCCACAGGGCCGGAACCACCATGGCGCGCGTCAAACCGCTGGCCGAACTGATCGAGGGTTGCATCGGGCCCGCCTTCGCGGCGCAAGGCTTCGCCTCGACCGACATCCTGGCCGCTTGGCCGGAGATCGTCGGCGAGCGGCTCGCGCGCTATTGCCGGCCCTCGAAGCTCGAATGGCCGAGGCGCCGCCGGAAGGAGGCCGACGCCCCCGAATCCGGGACGTTGGTGGTGCGCGTGGAGGGTGTCTTCGCCCTCGAACTGCAGCACCTCGCCCCCGTGGTGATCCAGCGGATCAACGCCCATTACGGCTGGGCCTGCGTCTCCCGCATCGTGCTGCAGCAGGACCGGGTCGGGCGCCTCGGGCGCACCCCGTCGCGCGCCCGCATCGATCCGGCCGCCGCCAGCGAAGTCCAGCGCGCCGTGGCGGGGATCGCCGATGACGGCCTGCGCGCCGCCCTCGACCGACTCGGCACCGCCGCCGTGGCGACGCGCCCGGAGCGGTGAGCAGTCGATTCGGTCACCTTGCCAGGACGGTCGCGCCCGAGTACCCGCATCCGGACGCCATGAGTGTTCAATCCGGCGGAGCCTGCCCGATGACGACGCGACGCGACGCTCTCAAGTTTTCCGGCCTCGCCCTCGGCGCCGGCCTCGCCCTGCCCTACCTCTCGCGCGGCGCCCAGGCGCAGGGCACCGACATGGCCGCGCTGCTCCAGCCCGGCCCGCTGGGCGATGTCTGGCTCGGCCCGGCGGATGCCAAATGCACGATCATCGAGTATGCCTCGATGACCTGCTCGCATTGCGCCGCCTTCCACCGGACCACATGGCCGACGCTGAAGGAGCGCTACATCGACACCGGCAAGGTGCGGTTCACGCTCCGCGAGTTCCCCCTGGACCCCCTCGCCACCGCGGCCTTCATGCTGGCGCGCTGCGAGGGCGATGCCAAATATTATCCGATCACCGACCTGCTGTTCGACCAGCAGCCGGCCTGGGCCTTCACCCCGAAGCCGGTGGATGCCCTGGAGCAGATGCTGCGGCAGGCCGGCTACAACAAGCAGACCTTCGAGGCCTGCCTGAAGGACCAGAAGGTCTACGGCGCGGTCAATGCCGTGAAGCAGCGCGGCCTCGACGTGTTCAAGGTCGATTCCACGCCGACCTTCTTCATCAACGGCGAGCGCTACACCGGCGAGATGACCGTCGAGGGCATGGAGAAGGTGATCAAGCCGCTCATCGGTGCCTGATCGCCCACTCGCAGCCTCGTGAGAAGCGCGGTTGCGGCGCCGCGCTCGAAGCTGAAATACCAACTCAAAATCAAAGACTTACCGTGTATGGGGCTCGCCTTGACACTCAAGATAGGCGAAACTATGGTGCGCCCCGCTTGCTGGGGGTGTCCAGCCGGTTCCAGATCCTCCCGCCCGATGAGCTTTGAGCCGTGAACGGCGACGACCCGAGGGACGGGAAAGGGACCGAGCAGACGCCGACGGACAGCGAACTCTCCGCGAGGCTCAGACGTCTCGAGACGCAGATCGAACGGAAGCGGCCGCAGGCTGCTCCCGATCCTTCCACGCGCCCTCGGAACGGCGGGCCATCCTCGCTGGGCCAGGCCATGACGATCTCCACGGAGTTCGTTGCGGGCGTGATCGCGGGGGGCGTACTCGGCTGGATCGTCGATCATGTCTTCGGGACGAAGCCCTGGGGTCTGATCGTCCTCCTGATGCTGGGGTTCGTGGCGGGGATCTACAACGTGATGCGGGTGTCGGGTTTCGCCGGCGCGCGTCCGGGACGGCGCGATCGGCAGGAGCCATAAGGCGCGCCGATCGGTAGGGAATGTGGGGCGGCCGACATCCGTCGGCGCGCCGGACAAGAAGGGCGGAAGCGGGAATGGCGGTCACGATCGACCCGATCGAGCAGTTCGAGCTGAAGCCGCTCGTCTCGCTCGGCCATATCGGCCATCAGCAACTCGCGTTCACGCAATCCGCCCTCTACATGTTCGCCGCCGTCGGCGTGATCGCGCTGATCACCATCGTGGCGACCGCCTCGCGCTCGGTGGTGCCGGGCCGCATGCAGTCGCTGGCCGAGATCTTCTACGAATTCATCGCCGACACGCTGCACCAAGCCACCGGCGACGGCGGCAAGCGGTTCATGCCGCTGGTGTTCTCGCTGTTCATGTTCGTGCTGATCCTGAACCTGTTCGGCATGATCCCCTACGCCTTCGCGGTGACCAGCCACCTGATCGTCACCTTCGGTCTCGCCGCCCTCGTGATCTCCACCGTAGTGATCTTCGGCGTGATGAAGCACGGCACCCACTTCTTCGGCCTTTTCGTGCCGTCGGGCGTGCCGAAGGTGCTGCTGGCGATCCTGGTGCCGATCGAGATCATCTCGTTCATCTCGCGCCCGATCAGCCTGTCGGTCCGTCTGTTCGCCAACATGCTGGCCGGACACATCGCGATGAAGATCTTCGCGTTCTTCGTGGTCCAGCTTCTTCTCGCGGGTGCATGGAGCGTGCTATCGCCGCTTCCGCTGTTCCTGACGATCGCGCTGACCGCTCTCGAATTCCTCGTTGCGGCGCTTCAGGCCTACGTCTTCGCGACGCTGACGGCGATCTACCTGAACGACGCCCTTCACCCCGGCCACTAGTCACCAGACCTGGCCGGCTCCACCCGCCGCAAACGTCACTGCACGTTTCGATCTGAAGAGACCTCAGGAGTTACCATGGATCCCGTCGCTGCGAAGTACATCGGCGCCGGCCTCGCTTGCCTCGGCATGGCGGGTGCGGGCATCGGCCTCGGCAACCTGTTCGGTCAGTTCCTTGCCGGCGCCCTTCGCAACCCCTCCGCGGCCGACGGCCAGCGCGCCACGCTGCTCCTGGGCTTCGCCCTCACCGAGGCGCTCGGCATCTTCTCGCTGCTGATCGCCCTGCTGCTGCTCTTCGCCGTCTGATCGGCGCCGGAGGCCGCGGTTCCCGCGGTCTCCAACGGGTGTCCGACACCCGACGAACGGGTGGGCGCTCCCTGACGGGGCGTCCGCCTTCTTCGGTCACCGCGCCGCGGTGACCTACGCGAACGGTGTCAGTGTAGCGGTCTCATGGCGCAGCCCAACCCCCTCACCACGCCGCCTCCGGGCGCCGACACGCAGATCGTGCCGGGCCATACCGAGCACTCGGAAGCGCATACGGGCGCGTTCCCGCCCTTCGAGAGCTCCGGGTTCCTGTCGCAGCTGATCTGGCTCGCCCTGGCCTTCGGGCTGCTCTACTACCTGATGGACAAGATCGCGCTGCCGCGGATCCAGTCGATCCTGCACGCCCGCGCCGAGCGCCTTCGGGCCGACCTGGATCAAGCGCAGGCGATGAAGGCCGAGGCGGATGCCGCCGGCGTGGCCTTCGAAACCGCTCTTCGGGACGCCCAGGGCAAGGCGCGCGACATCGCTCAGACCACCCGGGGCGAACTGGCCGCCGAGGCCGAGGTCAAGCGCAAGGCGCTGGAGGAGGAGCTGAACGCCAAGCTCGCCGCCTCCGAAGCGACCATCCGCTCCCGGACCGAGGCCGCCATGGGCAACGTCCGCTCGATCGCGGGCGAGGCCGCGTCGGCGATCGTCGAGCGTCTGACCGGTCAGGTCCCCGACCGGGTGACCCTCGACCGCGCCCTCGACGCCACCGCACACTAGACGGGATCCCACGATGCTGCTCGAAGCCGAATTCTGGGTCGCCGTTGCGTTCGTCATCTTCATGGGCATCGCCTGGAAGGCCGGCGGCTTCTCGGCGATGACCAAAGGCCTGGACGGCCGCGCCAGCCGTGTCCGTCACGAACTCGACGAGGCCAAGCGCCTCCGCGAGGAGGCGGCTGCCGTCCTCGCCGACTACAAGCGCCGCCGCGCCGAGGCCGAGAAGGAGGCCGAGTCGATCGTCGCCAGCGCCCGCGAGGAGGCCAAGCGCGCCGCCGAGGAGGGTCATCGGAAGCTCGACGACTTCCTCGCCCGCCGCACGAAGGCCGCCGAGACCAAGATCGCCCAGGCCGAAGCTCAGGCCGAAGCCCAGGTCCGCGCCGCCGCCGCGGAAGCGGCCGTGAAGGTGTCGGAGACGATCCTGCGCGAGCGGATGCAGGGCGAGGCCGCTCAAGGTCTGATCCGTTCGAGCCTCGGCGAGGTCCGGACCCGCATGCGATCCTGATCCGGACGCTCCGACGCATCGAGAAGCCGCCTCCGGGCGGCTTTTTCTTTGGCCATTATACCGTTCGCACAGACGCCTCAGCGAGGCTTCGCGGCTGGCGAAACGATTGCCAATTTCTGATCTGCGTAACAAACGGCGTTCAGGACCGTTGACCTAGATCGTCAGCAACCGAACCGTAGGCGCTGACGGCCGAGAGAGACGTGCGCTCCCGCTTACAAGCTTGGAGCGCAACCATGCCCTTCGTTATTTCAGGCAAGGGGCCGGACGGTCTCCGCTCGGTCACGCGGACATCGCCGGCAAGTGCAATCGTGCTCGCTATGGAATGGAGCGCGGAAGGCGTTGAAGGCGTCCAAATCACGCCGCCTGACCAAGCGCCCCGATGCTTCAGGGTCTTCCAGAGGCAGCATTACGGGGCCTCGCTACCGGCTTCAGCATGGCATCAAAACCAACCTCGTCCTAGCTAGCCCCAGCCCCACGCAGCGCGAAACAATAGATATCGTGCGGGATGGCCGGTCGGTGCCTGTTTCGCCGTTGAGGGAGCACGCGAGGGCGGAACGTGTGCACGAAGTCCAACTCCGCGAGATAGCGGTGGAGGTGCTGCTTGCCGCAATGTGGGTAGATGCCCCTCATGCTATGTTTCAACATGGAGGAGTGGCCCACAACGGTGTTCGTGTGGACGATGCCGCGGACCGCTTCCTGGTGCCCTCAGCGGTCTTCTGGGATTAGTGAAGGTGACGCCGACCGTCGCGTCAGATGTCGGACCCGTCCGTGTGGGCGCGCTTCCTTGACGATGTCGGCCGCGATGATCGGCCGGATCGTCGCAGGCTTTATGTCGGCTACCACGTCAGTGCTTTCCAGCTTGACGGACGCTGCGGCTTCGTCGCGGAGGAAGGCTGCGGACAAGGCGGACATCGGGCCAGCTCCTTGATGAAGAAGCGAGGCCGTCAGGCCGGATGTGGTGACGAGAGAAGAGCTTTTTCTTTCAGCGTCGCCATGGTGTGGACTGGAACGTCGGATGCATCCCCGATCCTGGAGGGCGCGAGCGCCGGGTCCGCCCGTGACATACGAAGACCGTTCAGGCTCGTGTGCTGCAGGTCCGGGATGACCCGGACTGTCCGGTCGGCTCGCCCCTGCGCGTCGACGGGCGCCTCCGCCTCAATCGGGCCGCTCGCCCTCCACCGCCTTGGTCTCCTCCACCTCCGGAGCCACCTGACCGTAGTTCAGCACCGCCACCAGGGTTGCGCCGCCGAACAGGTTTCCCAGCAGCGTCGGCAGGAAGAACTTCAGCCCGTAATCGGCCATCGAAGCCGCGCCGGTGACGACGAGGTAGAACGCCTCCACGGAGCCGGCGACGATGTGCGCGAGGCTGCAGAGCGCCACGAGCCACGTCATCAACAGGATCACGAAGGGGGCGGCGCTGCCGGTGGCCGGAAGGAACCAGACCATCAGGGCGACCATCCAGCCGGCGAACACCGCCTTGACGAACGTCGCCCAGAACGGGTGCGCGATGGCGTCGTGGCTGATCGCGGCGAAGGCCTTGAGCACCGGCGGCTCGAAGGCGCCGGCGTGCGCCAGAACCGTCGCGATGGCGAGCGTGCCGAGGATGTTCCCGGACAGGACGATGGCCCAGAGCCGTATGACCCGCAGGGCCGTCTTCACCGAGCGGTCGTGCAGCAGCGGCAGGATCGGCGTGATGGTGTTCTCGGTGAACAGCTGCTGCCGACCCAGCACGACGACCAGGAACCCGACCGCGTAGCCCATCGAACTCACGATCTTCGCCCAGTCGGTCTCGGGCAGGTGGCTCCGCAGGACGCCCGGCACGATCAGCGACAGGGCGATGCTCAGACCGGCCGCGAAGGCCGACAGGAACAGCGCGACCCCGTGGCGCCGCAGTTCCTCGTCGCCCTCGAGGCGGATGACCTCGTGCAGCACGTAGGCGTCCGGTCGCCCGATCTCGGAGACTTCCTTCAGCAACTCGTCGCGCCGGACCTCCGGATCAGCCCGCTTGTCCTTGTCCCGAACCATCCACTCAGCCTCGCTACACCACTCGATCCGAACGGATGTCCGTCACTCAGGCCGACAGCCGTCCCACCAGGGCTTCGACCGCGCTCCGCGCCTTCGCGAGCGCCTCCGCGTCGCGGCTGCGCACCACGATCCGGTTGCGGAACCCCTCCGGCGTGATGGCCGGGTACGAGCCGATGGAGACCGACGGGTGCGCCTTGGCGATCGCGCCGAGTTCGCCCGCGTAGGTGCCCTCGGCCACGCCGGCGGCCTCGATCGTCTCGGACAGCATCGCGTCCCCACCCTTCAGGGTCGGCGCGATCGAATCGAGCATGGCCTGCATGATGCTCGGGACGCCGGCCATGACGTGGACGTTCCCGATCCGGAAGCCGGGTGCCTTCGAGACCGGGTTGGCGATCAGGTCGGCCCCGAACGGAATCCGCGCCATGCGCAGGCGCGCCGCGTTGAGATCCTCCGGCTTGTGTCGCTCCAGCAGCATCGCCCGGGCGCGCTCATCGACATCGATGCCGACCCCGAAGGCTTCGGCCACGCAATCGGCCGTGATGTCGTCGTGGGTCGGGCCGATCCCGCCGGTGGTGAACAGGTAGGTGTAGTGGGCGCGCAGCGCGTTGACCGCCTCGACGATCATGGCGGCCTCGTCGGGCACGATCCGCACCTCCCGCAGGTCGATCCCGGCGGCGGTGAGAAAGTCGGCGATCGTGCCGATGTTCTTGTCCTTGGTGCGACCGGAGAGGATCTCATCGCCGATGACGAGGATCGCGGCGGTGACGGAATCGGAGGGCTGGGTCATGGAACTCTGGCGTCGGGCTGGTCTCGCAGGCAGATAGCGCGACCGCAGCCCACGACTACGCAAACCCCGAGGATCCGATGCAGTTCGCCGCGCCGCTCCTGCCCGGACGGCTCGTGCAGCGCTACAAGCGCTTCCTGGCCGACATCGATACCGATGACGGCCGGGTGACGGTCCATTGCCCGAACCCCGGGGCGATGCTCGGGTTGAACACGCCCGGGGCGCAGGTGCTGCTCTCCAGGTCGGGCAATCCGGCGCGGAAGCTGCCGCTGACCTGGGAACTCGTGGAGGCGGACCTGCCCGGCGGTGCGCAATGGGTCGGCGTCAACACAATGCGCCCGAACGCCCTCGTGGCCGAGGCCTTCCGGGCCGGCGCCATCGCGGCCCTCGCCGGTCACGACGTGCTGAAGCCGGAGGTTCGCTACGCGCAGGCGAGCCGGGTCGACTTCCTGGCGAGCGGCGCGGCCGAGGGCGGATGCCACGTCGAGGTCAAGAACTGCCACCTGATGCGCCAGGCCGGCCTCGCCGAGTTTCCGGACTGCAAGGCCGCCCGTAGCGCCCGGCACATGCGCGACCTCGCCCAGGTCGTGGCCGAGGGCGGCCGGGCGCTGGTGGTCATCGTCGTGCAGATGCAGGCCGAGGCCTTCGATGTCGCCCGGGACATCGACCCCGCCTTCGACCGGGCTTTCCGGGAGGCCCGGGCGGCGGGTGTGGCGGTCCACGCCTATCGATGCGCCGTCGGGCCGGAGGGCGTCGCCATCGCCGCGGAGATTCCGGTGATCACCCCGCCCTGACGTCGGGACGCTCGAACATCAGGTTCAGCCGCGACCGCGAGATCTCGCGGTAGCCATAGGTCGCAAGATGGGTCGGCAGGTCGAGCTGCCACTGCCCGCTGCCGTTCTCGATCAGCAGCATCCGCGGCAGCAGCGCCTCAGGCGCCTCGCGCAGGAACGGCTCCAGGATCAGGTCCTCCGCGCCCTCGACGTCGAGCTTGATCGCGTCGACCCGGCTCAGGCCTTCGCTGCGCAGGAGATCCAGCAGCGTGACCGCCGGGACGGTGATCCGCGCGCCTTCGTTGGTGCCGACGATGCGCAGGCTCGACTCGCCGCGGTTGCGGGGATCGATGAACAGGGTCAGCTCGCCGGCCTTGTCGGCCACCGCGCAGGCGACGGCCTTGACGGTGTGGAACGGGTTCTGGGCGATGTTGTAGGTCAGGCGGTCGAACACGTCGGGCTGCGGTTCGACGGCCACGATCCGGGCCGCCGGACCCGAGAACGCCGCGACGCATAGGGCGTAGGCGCCGATATTGGCGCCGATGTCGAGGAACACGCAGTCCTTCGGCAGGCGCGCCTGCAGCAGCGCCCGCTCCTCCGGATCGAAGAACTGCGGGGTGAACAGCACCTTCTTCTCGCAGTTGTTGTTGTAGGGATGCAGCCGCATCCGCGCCCCGTAACGGATCACGTCGAGGGGTTTGCCCCCCAGGCGCGAGATCGCGATCCGGCGCAGGAACAGCGCCAGGCGCCGCCCGTACCAGGATTCGGCGGGGATCCGGTTCGTGCGGCGGGTGATCGCCGCCACGAGGCCGGCCGGTTCGTAGGTGCCGTAGGGCTGCGTGTCCGTCATGACCGCCGCGGTTTGCCAGCCGGCGCTCCGCCCCGCAAGCGGATCGATCCGCGTTGCCCCGGCGCGCCCGCTTGGTCTAAGCCGTGGCCGAGCTTGATGAACACAGGGTGCCCGGCATGGAATCCTTCAATTCCGACGGCGTGCGGATCGCCTATATCGACGTGCCGCCTGCGGACGGAGGAGGCAAGCCGGTCCTGCTGATCCACGGCTTCGCGTCGAACCACGCGGTCAACTGGGTGAACACCCAGTGGGTCCGCGCGCTGACCCAGGCCGGCTACCGGGCGATCGCGCTGGACAATCGCGGCCACGGCGAGAGCGAGAAGCTCTACGACCCGGCCGCCTACAGCTCCGAAGCGATGGCGGGCGACGCGATCCGGCTCCTCGACCATCTCGGCATCGAACGCGCCCACGTCATGGGCTATTCGATGGGCGGCCGGATCACGGCCCACATCGCCCTGGACCACGCGGACCGGGTACGGTCGGCCCTGATCGGCGGCCTCGGCATGCATCTGGTCGAAGGCAAGGGACTGCCCTCCGGGATCGCCGAGGCGCTGGAGGCGCCGGCCGGGACGCCGGCGCCGAACCCGACGGCCGCCGCCTTCCGCACCTTCGCCGAGCAGACCCGCAGCGACCTGCGCGCCCTGGCGGCCTGCATGCGCGGCTCGCGCCAGACGCTCAGCCGGGCCGAACTCGGGCAGATCGAGGTTCCGGTGCTGGTCTCGGTCGGCACCCTCGACACCGTGGCGGGATCCGGTCCGGCTCTCGCCGCCCTGATGCCGGATGCGCGCGCCCTGGAGATCGAGGGCAAAGACCACTCCACGGCGGTCGGAGCCAAGCCGCATCGGGACGGCGTGCTGGCCTTCCTCGCCGCCCAGCCTTGAGCCTTCAGCTCTTCAGCCTGTAGCCCGTCCGGAAGATGTAGGTGACGAGGCCCAGGCACACGCACAGGAACAGGGCGGTCATGCCGAGGCTGATCGCGATGCTCACGTCGGCGCTGCCGAAGAATGCCCAGCGGAATCCGCTGATCAGGTAGACGACCGGGTTGAGCAGGCTCACCGCGTGCCAGAACGGCGGCAGCATGCCGATGGCGTAGAAGCTGCCGCCCAGGAAGGTCAGGGGCGTCACCACGAGGAGCGGCACCAGCTGAAGCTTCTCGAACCCGTCGGCCCAGAGCCCGATCACGAAGCCGAACAGGCTGAACGTCACCGCGGTGAGCAGCAGGAACCCGAGCATCCAGAAGGGATGGTCGATCCGCAGCGGTACGAACAGCGCCGAGGTCGCCAGGATGATCAGGCCGATCAGGATCGACTTGGAGGCCGCCGCGCCGACGAAGCCCAGCACCACCTCAAGAGGTGAGATCGGCGCCGAGAGGATCTCGTAGATCGTCCCGGCGAAGCGCGGGAAGTAGATGCCGAACGAGGCGTTGGAAATGCTCTGCGTGAGCAGCGACAGCATGATCAGGCCCGGCACGATGAACAGCCCGTAGGGCACGCCGTCCACGGCCGAGACCCGGGAGCCGATCGCGGCCCCGAACACCACGAAATACAGGGTTGTCGAGATCACCGGGGCGAGGATGCTCTGCCCTGCCGTGCGCCAGAAACGGCCCATCTCGAACAGGTAGATCGCCCGAACCGCCGGCCAGTTCATGCTGAAGGCCGCGCTCATGCCGGTACTCCTGACCGTGCGTCGTCCCCGCGGACGAGGCCGACGAAGATGTCCTCCAGGGAACTCTGCTCGGTGTGGAGGTCGTTGAAGCGGATGCCCGCCGCGGAGAGTCCGGTCAGCAGCCCGGTGATGCCGGTCCGCTCCGCCCGCGTGTCGTAGGTATAGATCAGCGCGTGTCCGTCCCCGGCAAGCGCCAGCTCGTAATCGGCAAGTTCCGACGGAACGGAAGCGATCGGCTGCTGGAGATGCAGGGTCAGCCGCTTGCGCCCGAGCTTGTGCATCAGCGCCGCCTTCTCCTCGACCAGGATGATCTCGCCGCGGCGGATCACGCCGATCCGGTCGGCCATCTCCTCGGCCTCCTCGATGTAGTGGGTGGTGAGGATCACCGTCACGCCCTGCTGGCGCAGCTCGCGCACGAGGCGCCACATGTCCTGGCGCAGCTCCACGTCGACCCCCGCAGTGGGCTCGTCGAGGAAGAGGATCCGGGGTTCGTGCGATAGGGCCTTGGCGATCAGGACGCGGCGCTTCATGCCGCCCGACAGGGTCATGAGCCGGCTGTCGCGCTTGTCCCACAGGGAGAGCGCCTTCAGGATGCGCTCGATGTGGCCGGGGTCTGGCCGCAGGCCGAACAGCCCCCGGGAGAAGCTCACCGTATTCACCACCGTCTCGAAGGCGTCGGTGGTCAGTTCCTGTGGCACGAGGCCGATGGCCCGGCGGGCGGCGCGGTAATCGCCGGCGATGTCATGACCGTCGACCAGCACGGTGCCGGAACTCGGCGTGACGATGCCGCAGACGATGTTGATCAGAGTCGACTTGCCGGCCCCGTTCGGGCCGAGGAGCGCGAAGATCTCGCCGCGCTCGATGGCGAGGTCGATGTCGCGCAGGGCGGTGAAACCGGACGTGTAGGTCTTCGACAGCTTCGAGATGGAGAGGATCGGCATCGGGGCCTGAAGCGAGTTGGGGCTTGCGCGGAGACGGCGACGGCGTTCCGGCTCCGGACATGCGGTGGGCCGACCGTGCGGGCCGCCTTCGGAAACGGAGGCCCCTATAGCATGCCGACATCGCGGCGCTCACAGAGCCCGCGTGCGCAACCGCACCGCGGGGGGCTTCGCCTCTCAGGCGCGACTGTAGCGCTCCGCCAGCACCACGCACGCCTTGCGGAGTTCCGGGTCCTCGATCCGCGAGAAGGCCGACAACAGGGCGGCACACTCGGAGGCGCTCGGGCCGTTGGGGCTCAGAGAGGCGGCCGGCCTTCGGAAGGTCGAGATCGGGATCTCCAGGGCCTCGGCAATCTGGCGCAGCAGCGATTCGCGCTCGCGCGCGGTTTTCGCCTTGCTGTCGAGATCGAATCCACCCGCGTCCGTCATGATTTCCCGGAAACCAATCCTTCAGCCGAGCGCGAAGGCGCTGGATGGCACACCCGCGCCGTCTAAACGGCGCGCGGCACGACCATCCACACTTTTTCGGCGGGTGCAACCTGCCGTTATGTTGCTGCCGCATCTCCGGGGTCTGCGGCCGGACCGGCCGCGAGGAGGCGCACCGGGCAATTGGCTGCCGGTGATCCGCTTTCCCTGGCGCAGGCCCCGAGCCCGCGCTTATTCGCCGCTGAAAAATACAATTGTCGGTAGCGCGAGATCGTCGCTTCTGAGCTGAGCCGTTCTCGATCGTGTCGCAACGGTTTGGACGCAGGGGGACTGCGGTCCAGGCAGCCGCGTCATGCCCCCTCTCCCAACCCAAGCGGGAACGGCGCTAGCCGACGCGTCGGAGCGTGGTGAGCGCGATCAGGCCGATCAGCGTCGCTGCGCCGAGAATGCGACGCCACGGATTCACGCCACGCAGGAGTTCGTCGGCCGCCCACCACGCCAGCGCGAGGTCGGCACCGAGCGACAGCCAGGACTCGACCGGTCCCCGCCCCTGCGCGAGCCAGGCCGCCAGGCTGAAGCCGGCGAACAGCCAGAGGGGCAGATTCGGCCATTGCGCGATGGTGATCGCGCCGGTCCTCCGGTCACGGAAGAGCCAATCGACGATCCGCCCGATGGTCGTGCTCGGGGTTGGAGACATGACGCGAACTTTCCTGGCGTCCGGTGGGGACGTGCGTGTCCGGGCCGAAACGGGGCGTACGCGCAGATCCCGATTTAACCAATTGGTAACTTTAGTAAATGGAAAGCGTCGGTAAATCCCTAACGGAACCTGAAAGGACTCGCGCAAAACCTGTCCTTTCGCTGATGATGCCTCATCGAAGCAGCGGCCAGCCAGCCAAACAACGCGGGGCGATCATGAGCGCACGTCTGGAAGACCTGAAGTTCATGCTGACGCTCAGCGCCGTCGTCCTGTTCGGAAGCGGCCTCGACATCATCCTGCGCTGATCGCTGCGGACAGTCCGTTGCGCAGGGTCGGGATGGCGCGCCCGAGCGCCGCACGGGCGGCCGATGGGCGCGCAGGTTCCGCGCTGCCGCGCGCGGGGTCGAACGGGATGGCGATGACGCGCGACGCAACGTCCGTGTGCGATCCGACGGCGCCGGTCGCCGGCATCTGTCCGGACCGAAGGAAGCTCCGCAACTCGGCGGACCGTGCCTGTCGTTCCGTCCGCATCCTGAGCACCGCGATCACGAGACCGACCAGCCCGACCAATTCCAGGAACGCCGCGACCACGTAGCCCGATGCCATCCGTTTCCACCAACCGTATCGAGGGAGAGGCCGCGGCTCGCAGCGGCTCCGATCGATCTGCGCGGTCGTGGTTAGCGGGGTCTTAACGGCTACGTAGATCGCCGCAGAACCGGACGGCGCGACGGTTCGCGCGGCGCCCGAAGTCCGCGCGCTAAACCGTTTCGAAGGCAGTGTAATATTTTCCGGGCAGGCCCCCGCGGGGGGCCGTCCCCGAGCGATCCTCGGAACGCCGTGACGCCATGGGCTTGCGGCCCCACGCACGGGTGGAGCCGCGGACGTCCTACCACATGTCCAGGGCGACGCGGGCCTCGTCCGACATCCGGCTCTGGTCCCACGGCGGATCGAACACCATGGTCACCGTGCAGGACTGGACACCGGCCACCGCGCCGACGGCGTTCTCGACCCAGCCCGGCATCTCGCCCGCCACCGGACAGCCAGGGGCCGTGAGGGTCATGTCGATGGCGACCTTTCGGTCGTCGTCGATGTCGACCTTGTAGATGAGGCCGAGTTCGTAGATGTCGGCCGGTATCTCGGGATCGTAGACGCTCTTGAGCGCGGCGACGATGTCGTCCGTCAGGCGGTCCATCTCCGCCTGCGGGATCGCGGAGGTGCCCGCGACGGCGGGGGCGTTCATGCCGCCCGTGATGGTGGCGTCGGTGGTCATCGCTTCACTCTCCCCGGTCCCGCGCGGGCGGGACCAGCTCCAACCAGACTATCAGGTGAACAGCATTTCTGCCCTGCCGAGGGCTTCGGCAAGGGCGTCGATCTCCGCCGTGGTGTTGTAGAGGCCGAACGAGGCCCGGCAGGTCGAGGTGACGCCGAAGCGGTTCAGCAGCGGCATGGCGCAATGCGTCCCAGCCCGCACCGCCACCCCCTGCCGGTCGATCACCGTTGCGATGTCGTGGGCATGGGTCCCCTTCATCTCGAAGGCGATCACGCCGCCCTTGCCGGCCGCGGTGCCGATCAGGCGCAGGGTATTCATCGCGCCGAGCCGTTCCTGCGCGTAGGCCGTGAGCTTCGCCTCGTGAGCCGCGATGGCCTCTCGTCCGAGGTTCATCATGTACTCGAGCGCCGCCCCGAGGCCGACGGCCTCGACGATCGCCGGGGTCCCGGCCTCGAACTTGTGCGGCGGGTCGTTGTAGGTGACCGCGTCCTCGCTCACCGTGCGGATCATTTCGCCCCCGCCTTGATAGGGCGGCAGGCGCTCCAGCCATTCCTTCTTGGCGTAGAGCACGCCGATCCCGGTCGGTCCGTAGACCTTATGGCCGGTGAAGACGAAGAAGTCGCAGTCCAGCGCCCGGACGTCGACGGGTTGATGCACGGCGCTCTGCGCACCGTCCAGCAGCACGGGGACGCCGTGGGCATGGGCGATCCGCACGATCTCCGCGGCGGGCGTCACCGTGCCGAGCACGTTCGACATGTGGGTGATCGCCACCATCTTGGTGCGCGGCGAGAACAGCTTCTCGTACTCCTCGACCAGGAAATTGCCCTGGTCGTCCACCGGCGCCCACTTGATCACCGCGCCGCGGCGCTCGCGCAGGAAGTGCCAGGGCACGATGTTGGAGTGGTGCTCCATGATCGAGAGGATGATCTCGTCCCCCTCCCCGATCATCCCGGCCCAGCCCATCGACGAGGCCACGAGGTTGTAGGCCTCCGTGGCGTTGCGCGTGAAGATGATCTCGTCCGTGGAGGCGGCGTTGAGGAACTGGCGCGTCGTTTCGCGGGCGCCCTCGAAGCCCTCGGTGGCGGCATTCGCCATGAAATGCAGGCCGCGGTGGACGTTGGCGTAGCCCGTCTCCATGCAGGCCACCATCGCGTCGATCACCTGACGGGGTTTCTGCGCCGAGGCCGCATTGTCGAGGTAGACCAGCGGCTTGCCGTAGACCTGCTGCGCCAGGATCGGGAAATCCTTGCGGATCGCCTCGACGTCGTAGGTGGGGGTGAGGACGGGTGCGTTCATGGTCGCGACCTTCGGAAGACTTCGCCGATCCCGGGAACAGCCCTCATCCTGAGGTGCCGGAGCGGAGCGGGGGGCTCCTCGGAGCCCCCCGGCTGGTGTTGCGGTGCCTGGCGCCCACCCTGGAGACCCGCTCCCGCGGGCGCCTCAGGATGGGAGTCAGGTCTGGAGAAGCGGCCGGTCACCGAGCGGGACCGGCCGGGATGTCAGCCCCGCGCCTTGAGCCAGGCTTCGATCTCGCCGATCAGCGCCGCGCGGGCGCCCTCGTGCGTGACCGCCTCCACCGCCTCGCCCACGAAGGCCTGCACCAGCAGGCTCTCGGCGACGGGGCGCGGCAGGCCGCGGGCCATCAGGTAGAACAATAGATCCTCGTCCGGCGCACCGCAGGTGGCCCCGTGGCCGCAGGCGACGTCGTCGGCGAAGATCTCCAGTTCCGGCTTGTTCATCATCTGCCCCTCGTCGGTAAGGAGGAGGCAGTCGGACTTCATCTTGCCGTCCGTCTTCTGGGCGGCCTGCCGGACGATGATCTTGCCCTGGAACACGCCGGTCGCGTCGCCGTCGATGATCCACTTGAACTGCTCGCGGCCGACGCCGCCGACGGAGGCATGGTCCGCAAGCAGCGTCGAATCGGCGAGCTGGCCCTTGCGCAGCATGGCGGCGCCGTTGACGACCACGTTCGTATCCTCGCCCGCGACGTGGACGAAGATCTGGTGGCGCGACAGCACGGCCCCGGTCACGAGGTTGACGGTCTCGACCTGCGCCTCGGCCTCGACTTTGAGCGACAGGGTCGAGAGCGCGATCGTGGCGTCCCCCTCGATGTTCAGGCGCGTATGCCGGAAGGCGGCCCTGGGGCCGACCACCACGTCGAGGGCGTCGTTGGGCTGACAGGTCAGCCCGTCCGGCCCCTCGTGGCTCTCCAGCAGGCTGAATTCCGCACCCTCGCCGAGCTGGACCAGCACGCGGGTCGCCGTCGAGAACGGCGCATCGCCGGTGCCGACGAAGCGGAGGTGCAGGGGCAGCTCCGGCTTCGCGCCGGGGGCGACCGTGATCACAGCCCCGTCCGCGAGGAAGGCGGTGTTGAGCTGATAGACCGGGTTCTCGCGGGCCTGGGACACCGGTGCGAGCTGCTTCAGGGCGGCGTCGCCCTTGGTCAGCGCCTCGGACATCGGGGTCACCGTGACGCCCTCGGGGATCCGGTCGAGATCGGACAGCGCGCGGACGAGGTGGCCGTTCACGAAGGTCAGGCGCGCGGCCTCGAGGCCGGCGAAACCCCGCGCCGCGGCGACGGCCGCCTTCGCAACGTCGAGGCTCGGCGCCTCCGCGGGCGGAGCGGCCTCCGTGATGGCGGCGCGCAGGTCGGTGTACTTGAAGGCCTCGACCCGGCGGCTCGGCAGGCCGGCCGCCTCGAAGAAGCGGAAGGCTTCCTCACGGGCGATCGCGGTTTCGCTGGCGAAGCTCTGGCGACCCGCCTCGAACAGCTTCGACAGGCCAGCCTCGGCAGGCGAGCGGAAGTTGGTGACGTCGGCCATGGCTCAGGCCGCCTCGCTGGTGCTGTATTCGGCGTAGCCCGACGCCTCGAGCTCCAGGGCCAGCTCCTTGCCGCCGGTCTTCACGATCCGGCCCTTCGCCATGACGTGCACGACGTCCGGCACGATGTGGTTCAGGAGGCGCTGATAGTGGGTGATCACCAGGAACGAGCGGCCCTTGCCGCGAAGGGCGTTCACGCCCTCGGAGACGATGCGCAGGGCGTCGATGTCGAGGCCGGAATCGGTCTCGTCGAGGACGCAGAACTTCGGCTCCAGGAGCGCCATCTGGAGGATCTCCATGCGCTTCTTCTCGCCGCCGGAGAACCCGACGTTGAGGGCGCGCTTGAGCATGTCCTTGTTGATTTCCAGCCGGTCCGCGGCGGCGTTGACCGCGCGGATGAAGTCGGGGGTCGAGATCTCGCCCTCGCCGCGGGCCTTGCGCTGGGCGTTCAGGCAGGCCTTGAGGAACGTCATGGTGCCGACGCCGGGGATCTCCAGCGGATACTGGAAGGCCAGGAACACGCCGGCGGCCGCGCGCTCGTCGGGCTCCATCTCCAGCAGGTTGTGGCCGTCGAGCAGGATCTCGCCGTCGAGGACCTCGTAGTCCGACTTTCCGGCGATGACGTAGGAGAGGGTCGACTTGCCCGAGCCGTTCGGACCCATGATTGCGGCGACCTCGCCGTCCTTCACGGTCAGGTCGAGGCCGTTGAGGATGCGGTTGTCCTCGATCTGCACGACGAGGTTCTTGATTTCCAGCATTGTCCGGTAGTCCTGTTCGAAGTCGCTGATTGTCCCCCGTCCCCGAGGCCTCGCCGCTCACGCATCCTGGCGTGATGACGGGCGACGCGCTCTCCTCCCCCGTGCGGGGAGGAGCCGGAGTTGGGGTTGGAGCGGAAGGCAGCGCCGAATCTGATCCGGCACCACCCCCAGCCCCGGCCCTCCCCGCAAAGGGGAGAGCGGATGTACACACGCGTCGAGAGCCCTCAGCCCACCGAGCCTTCCAGGCTGATCGAGATCAGCTTCTGGGCCTCGACGGCGAACTCCATGGGCAACTGCTGCAGCACGTCCCGGACGAAGCCGTTGACGATGAGCGCGGTCGCCTCCTCTTCGGAGAGGCCGCGCTGCTGGCAGTAGAACATCTGGTCCTCGGAGATCTTCGAGGTGGTCGCCTCGTGCTCGAACACCGCCGAGGCGTTCTTCGACTCGATGTACGGCACCGTGTGCGCGCCGCACTGGTCGCCGATCAGAAGGGAGTCGCAGTTCGTGAAGTTGCGCGCGCCCTTGGCCTTCTTGTGGGCCGAGACGAGGCCCCGGTAGGTGTTCTGCGAGCGGCCCGCCGAGATGCCCTTCGAGATGATCCGGCTCGTCGTGTTCTTGCCGAGATGGATCATCTTGGTTCCGGAGTCGACCTGCTGCATGCCGTTCGAAACCGCGATCGAGTAGAACTCGCCGCGCGATTCGTCGCCGCGCAGGATGCAGGACGGGTACTTCCAGGTGATCGCCGAGCCGGTCTCGACCTGGGTCCAGGAGATCTTCGAGCGGGCGCCGCGGCAGTCGCCGCGCTTCGTGACGAAGTTGTAGATCCCGCCCTTGCCCTCGTTGTCGCCCGGGTACCAATTCTGGACGGTCGAGTACTTGATCTCGGCGTCATCCAGGGCGACGAGCTCGACCACTGCGGCGTGGAGCTGGTTGTCGTCGCGCTTCGGGGCCGTGCAGCCCTCGAGATACGAGACGTAGGAGCCCTTGTCGGCGATGATCAGCGTGCGCTCGAACTGGCCGGTGTCGCGCTCGTTGATGCGGAAATAGGTCGACAGCTCCATCGGGCAGCGCACGCCCGGCGGGATGTAAACGAACGACCCGTCCGAGAACACGGCCGAGTTCAGCGTGGCGAAGAAGTTGTCGGTCACCGGCACGACCGATCCGAGGTACTTCTGCACCAGCTCGGGATATTCCTGCACGGCCTCCGAGATCGGCATGAAGATCACGCCGGCCTTCGAGAGTTCCTTCTTGAAGGTGGTGGCCACCGAGACCGAATCGAACACGGCGTCGACCGCCACGCGGCGCTCCGGCGCGATGCCCTCCAGCACCTCGACCTCGCGCAACGGAATCCCGAGCTTCTCGTAGGTCTTCAGGATCTCGGGGTCGATCTCGTCAAGCGACATCGCCGCCGGCCGCTTGGGCGCCGCGTAGTAGTAGATGTCGTTGTAGTCGACCTTGTCGTAGGAGACCCGCGCCCATTCCGGCTCCTTCATGGTCAGCCAGCGCCGGTAGGCGTCGAGGCGCCATTCCAGGAGCCACGCGGGCTCGTTCTTCTTGGCCGAGATGAAGCGGACGACGTCCTCGGAGATGCCCTTTTCGGACTTCTCCATCTCGATGGTGGTCTCGAATCCGTACTTGTACTGGTCGAGGTCGATCGAGCGGACCCGGTCAATGGTTTCCTGCACGGCAGGCATCAGCGTCTCCTAGGCATCTCCGGCGTCAAGGACCGGGAAGCGTCTGTCGGAAAGCGGAGGGGTACGGCCGCGTTCAGGCCGCGCGCCCTTTCCGCTTATATAGGGGCTGCAAGACCCGTTCGAAGGCGTCGAGGAAGCATGACACCTCCTCGTCCACCGTGTTCCAGCCGAGGCTGACGCGGAGCGCCCCCCCGGCGAGATCCGGACCGACGCCCATAGCGGCGAGCGTCGCCGAGCGCGTGACCTTGCCCGAGGAGCAGGCCGAGCCCGACGACACCGCCACGCCGGCGAGGTCGAGGGCGATCAGGGCGCCGGGCGCGTCGAGGCCCGGGACCGAGAAGCTCAGGGTGTTGGGCAGGCGCGGCGCTCCCGCGGCGAACACCACGGCGTCGGGCGCCAGAGTCCGCACGCGCGCCTCCATCCGGTCGCGCAAGGCCGACAGCCGCGCCGCTTCCGCGTCGAGGGACTCGCGGGCGATCCGGGCCGCCTCGCCCATGCCCACGATCGCCGGCAGGCTCTCGGTGCCGCAGCGCTGCCGGCGCTCTTGGCCGCCCCCGCGCAGGAAAGCGGTCTCCAGGGTGACGCCGTCCGCCAGCACCAGGGCGCCGACGCCTTTCGGGGCAGCGAACTTGTGGCCCGACAGCGTGAGCGCGTCGAGGCCGAGACCGGTCATGTCCAGGGGGATCTTGCCGGCCGCCTGGACCGCGTCGCTGTGGACAAGCGTCCGGCCGTGCGCCCGCGCCAGGGCCACCACATCGGCCAGCGGCTGGACCGCACCGGTCTCGTTGTTGCCCGCGTGAACCGAGAGGAGCACGCTTTCCTCCGCCAGTTCCGCGAGGCGGGACTCCAGCGCGGCGAGGTCGATCACACCGTCGCGGTTGACCGGCAAGGCCTCCACGGCGGCTTCCGGGAACCGGTGGCCGGCCGCGACGCAGGGGTGCTCCGTGGCCCCGTGGAGCAGGCGCGTCGCGCCGGGCTGCCCGCGGCCGCGCAGCGCCCCCGACAGGACCGCGTTGGCCGCCTCGGTCCCGCCACTGGTGAACACCACCTGGTCGGGCCGTGCGTTCACCAGGGCGGCGACCTGCGCGCGGGCGGCCTCCAGGGCGGCCCGGGCGGCACGGCCCTCCGCGTGGATCGAGGACGGGTTGCCGGGGAGCATCAGCGCGCGCGCCACAGCGTCCGCAACGGCCGGGCGGACCGGGGCGGTGGCGTTGTAATCGAGATAGGCGCGTGCCCGGCTCATCCGTGTTCCGTTAAGGCCTCTGTTGCGGCGCGTCACAATTCCTTGCCCGCGCGGCGGCTCGCCGTGCTAAGGCGCGCCGACAAAATGAAATCCCGCCCGGCCGTGTTCGGTCGGCGTGACAGCCAACGCGATGGGCCGGAGCGGCTTTTTTTAGAATAGTTCTAATCGACTAGAACTATTCTAAGAGCGCTTTTATGATGCCCGCGCGATGAGTCAAGGCTGCTGCGCCGCCGCGCCGATCGCCCGGTTGGCGATCTCGACAGCGAGAGACGAGCGATGCCCGAAGTCATCTTCACCGGCCCGGCCGGCCGCCTGGAAGGCCGTTATCAAGCCCCCAAGAAGCGCGGCGCGCCGATCGCGATCATCCTGCACCCGCACCCGCAGTTCGGGGGCACGATGAACAATCAAATTGTGTACAATCTTTTTTACACCTTCGCCAATCGCGGCTTCGCAGCCCTGCGTTTCAATTTTCGCGGGGTCGGCCGTAGCCAGGGCTCCTTCGATCACGGATCGGGCGAACTATCCGACGCGGCCGCGGCCCTCGATTGGGTGCAGTCGGTCAATCCGGAGGCGAAGTCGTGCTGGATCGCCGGCGTCTCGTTCGGCTCGTGGATCGGCATGCAGCTGCTGATGCGCCGGCCGGAGATTGAGGGCTTCATCTCGATCGCCGCGATGGCGAACCGCTACGACTTCACCTTCCTGGCGCCCTGCCCGTCCTCGGGCCTGTTCGTGCATGGCTCGGAAGATCGGGTGGCGCCCGCCCGCGAAGTCATGCCGGTGATCGAGAAAGTGAAGACCCAGAAGGGCGTCATCATCGAGCACCAGATGGTCGACGGAGCCAATCACTTCTTCGACGGAAAGGTCGAGGAACTGACCCAGACGGTGGACACCTATCTCGATAAGCGCCTCGGCAAGCGTGAAGAGGCAGCCTGACGCAGCCGGGACCCCTGCCTTGACGCGGGGAGCCCCGTGGGAATACGGCGCGGGCTTCGGAATTTGAGACTCACCTTCGCAGGTCTGATGTCAGATAGCCCGTCCGACCAACCCGTGGTGCTCCTGGTGGAAGACGACGGCCTCCTGTTGATGGAGGCCTCGGACACTCTCGCGGATGCGGGCTTCACCGTCGTGGAGGCGACCCACGCCGACAAGGCTCTCAAGGTCCTGGAGAATCGCGACGACGTCGGCGTCCTGATGACCGACGTCGACATGCCGCAGGGCTCGATGGACGGATTCGCCCTCGCCCGCCTCGTGGCCCATCGCTGGCCGTCGATTCCGGTGCTGGTGGTGTCCGGCATGGGCACGCCCGGCCCCAACGACATGCCGGAGGGCGCGCGGTTCATCCCGAAGCCCTACGAGCCGACCACCCTGGTCCGAACCCTTCAGGCCTTCATACGCCGCGCGGCGTGACGCCCGGTTGCGCGCGGGGTCACCCCCGGTCCGGGCCTGCAACACCCGACCGAGAGCCATGACGGACAAGAACCGACCGCACCGCTTCGCGACCCGGGCCATCCATGCCGGTGCCGCGCCGGATCCCGCCACGGGTGCACGGGTCCAGCCGATCTATTTCACCAACGGTTTCGTGTTCGACTCCACCGAGCAGGCGGCGGACATCTTCGCCGGACGCCGGACCGGCTTCTCGTATTCGCGCGGCTCCAACCCGACGGTGGCGGCCCTGGAGCGGCGTATCGCCGACCTCGAAGGCGCGAAGGCGGCGGTCGCCGTCTCGTCCGGTCAGTCGGCCATGCTGCTCGTGCTCATGACGCTGATGAAGAGCGGCGATGCCTATGTCGCCTCTCCGCGCCTGTTCGGCGGCTCGCTCGGCCTCATGCGGCGCCTCGACGGCCGCTACGACCTGAAACCGCATTTCGCCCGCGGCATGACCCCGGAGGATTTCGAGGCGGCGATCACGCCGGACTGCCGGGCGATCGTCTGCGAATCGATCGTGAACCCCTGCGCCTCCGTGATGGACCTCGCCGGCATCGCCGCGGTGGCGCGCCGCCACAACCTGCCGCTGGTAGTGGACAACACCCTCGCCTCCCCGGCGCTCATCCGGCCGATCGAGCACGGCGCTGACATCGTCGTGCACTCGACCTCGAAATTCCTGGGCGGCTCCGGCCAGACCATCGGGGGCGTGATCTGCGATGCCGGCCGCTTCGATTGGGCGAAGGTCGGCGGCTACAACCTCATCACCGAGCCCTGGCCGGATTACGACGGTCTCGTCCTGACGGAGGCCTTCCCGGCGACGCCGTTCGCGGCGGCCTGCCGGTTCTTCGGCCTGCGCGACCTCGGCCCCGGCCTGTCGCCCATGAACGCGTTCCTGACGCTGATGGGCATCGAGACGCTGCCCTTGCGGATGGAGCGTCACTGCGCCAACGCCCGGGCGGTGGCGGCTTTCCTCAAGGACCACCCGGCGGTGGCCTGGGTGAGTTATCCGGGGTTGCCGGGGCAGCCCGGGGAGGACCTCGCACGGCGCTACACACCGAACGGGCCGGGCTCGATCTTCACCTTCGCGTTGAAGGGCGGGGAGCAGGCCGCGCTCACGTTCATCGCCGGGCTGGAGTTGATCTCGCACCTCGTGAACATCGGCGAGATCAAATCGCTGGCCATCCACCCGTCCTCCACCACGCACCGGCAACTGCCGGAGCACGAGAAGGCCGCCGCGCAGGTGGGGCCGGAGACCGTGCGGCTGTCGATCGGGCTGGAGAACGAGGCCGACCTGATCGCCGATCTCGTTCAGGCGCTGGACAAGCTGGGCTGAGCGGGGCACCCGCGATCAACGGGCGCGTGCATTCCTCCGCCCGCTCCGTCATCGCGAGCGCAGCGAAGCGACCCAGATTACCGCGCGTCTGGTCGGCATGGCGTCACTGGGTTGCTTCGCTGCGCTCGCAAAGACGCCACCGGTCAGACTCACTTAGCTCTTCGACGCCGCTGCAAACGCCCCCTCAGCGACGCCGCTCCAGGATCGACACGTAGTTGGCGACAGCCGCCCCGCCCATGTTGAAGATCCCCGCGAGGTCCGCCCCGGGCACCTGCATCTCGCCGGCCTCCCCCATGAGCTGCAGGCAGGCCATCACGTGCATCGAGACGCCGGTGGCACCCACCGGATGGCCCTTGGCCTTAAGGCCGCCGGACGGGTTGATCGGCAGCCGGCCGCCCTTCTCGGCCAGACCCTCGCGCACCACGCGGTAGCCTTCGCCGGGGGCGGCGAGCCCCATCGCTTCGTACTCGATCAGCTCGGCGATGGTGAAGCAATCGTGGGTCTCCACGAAGGAGAGGTCGTCGTTGCCGATCCCGGCCTGAGCGCGCGCCTTCTCCCAGGCGAGCCGTGCGCCCTTGAACTCCGTCGGGTCGCGGCGGGACAGGGGCAGGATGTCGTTGACGTGCGCCCGGGCGCGGAAGCCGATCGCCCGCTCCAGCCCCTCGGCGGTCTCGGCGTCCGCCACCACCAGAGCCGCGGCCCCGTCCGAGATCAGGGAACAGTCGGTCCGCCGCAGGGGCGCCGCCACGTAGGGGTTCTTCTCCGAGACCCGGTTGCAGAAATCGAAGCCGAGATCCTTGCGCAGCTGCGCGTAGGGGTTGCCGACGCCGTTGCGGTGGTTCTTGGCGGCGATCCGCGCTAGCTCCTCGCTGCGATCGCCGTAGCGCTGGAAGTAGCCCGCCGCGATCCGCCCGAACACGCCCGCGAAGCCGCCCTCAATCTCGGCCTCCTCCTTGCGGTAGGAGGCGCCGAGCAGGATGTCGCCGGTCTCGGTCACGGTCTTGGCCGTCATCTTCTCGGCGCCGATCACCAGGGCGATCCGGCCGCGGCCGCTGTCGACGAAGTCGAGGGCGGCATAGAGCGCCGCCGAGCCGGTGGCGCAGGCGTTCTCCAAATGGGTCGCCGGCGCATGGGCGAGGCCCGGCCGGTTCACCGCCACGAGGGACCCCTCGAAACCCTGCTTCGAGAAGCCGGTGTTCATCGAGCCGACGTAGATGCCGTCGACCTGGGCCTCCTCGACCCCGGCATGCGCCAGCGCCTCGCCCGAGACCCGGGCGATCAGACCCTCGACATCCGGCTCCTCCAGCTTGCCGAAGGGGGTGTGAGCCCAACCCACGATGCAGGCGCGCGTCATTCCGTGACCTCCCGAGTCCTGTCCGGACGATGGGGCTGCCGAGGCCGGCGATCAAGCCGGACGCTTCAGTTCCCGCCCTCCTCCCCCATCAGGAAGTCGAAGTCGCAGCCCTCGGGGGCCTGGGTGACGGTGCGGCGGTAGAGCGCCTTGTAGCCCCGGCTCGGGACCGGCGGCGGCCGATGGTCCGCGAGCCGGCGGGCGATCTCGTCGTCCTCGACCAGCAGATCGATGCGCTTGTCGCGGATCGACAGGCGGATCCGGTCGCCGTCGCGCACCGCGGCCAGCGGCCCGCCGATGGCGGATTCGGGGGCGATGTGCAGCACGATGGAGCCGAAGGCCGTGCCGGACATCCTTGCGTCGGAAATGCGCACCATGTCCTTCACCCCTGCCCGTGCGAGCTTCTTGGGAATGGGCAGGTAGCCGGCCTCCGGCATCCCGGCCGCGTGCGGCCCGGCATTCTGCAGCACCAGCACGTCGCCCGGCGCCACGTCGAGGTCGGGGTCGTCGATCCGCCGGCTCAGGTCCTCCAGGCCGGTGAACACCACCGCCCGGCCCTCGGACTCGAACAGCTCCGGGGTCGCCGCCGCGCGCTTGAAGATGGCCCCTTCGGGGGCGAGGTTGCCGGTGAGTGCCACCAGCCCGCCCACGGCCGAGACCGGGTTGTCGAAGGCGCGGATCACCGCACGGTCGACCCAGCCCGCGGGCTCGTCCAACCGCTCGGCCAGCGTCCTGCCTTCCACGTCGACGGTGTCGAGGTGGAGGAGCGGGCGCAACTCGCGCAGCAGCGCCCCCATGCCGCCGGCCGCGTGGAAATCCTCCATGTAGCCCTCGCCCACGGGCTTCAGGTCGACCAGCACCGGCGTCTCGTCGGAGATCGCGTTGAAGCGCGCGTAGGGGATGCGGATGCCGAGCCGCCCGGCGATCGCCGTGAGGTGCACGATGGCGTTGGTCGAGCCCGAGACCGCCATCAGCACCCGGACGGCGTTCTCCACCGACTTCCGGGTGATGACCTGGGAGGGCACGATCTTCGACTGGATCAGCCGGACCGCCGCGCGCCCCGATTCTTCCGCGGCCACCAGCCGGTCGGAATGCACCGCCGGGATCGCGGCCGTGCCCGGCAGCGACATGCCGAGCGCCTCGGCGATGCACGCCATGGTCGAGGCTGTCCCCATCACCGCGCAGGTGCCGGCCGTCACGGAAAGCCGGCCCTCGACCTCGGCGATCTCCTCCGCGTCGACGGTGCCGGCCCGGTACTTCGCCCAGAAGCCGCGGCAATCGGTGCAGGCGCCGAGCCGCTGGCCCCGGTGGCGGCCGGTGGACATCGGGCCGGTCACGAGCTGGATCGCCGGCAGGCCGGCCGAAGCCGCGCCCATGAGCTGGGCCGGCACGGTCTTGTCACAGCCGCCGATCAGCACGACGGCATCCATCGGCTGGGCCTGGATCATCTCCTCCGTGTCCATGGCCATCAGGTTGCGGTACATCATACTGGTGGGGTTGAGGAAAACCTCGCCGAGCGACACCGTCGGGAACGGCCGCGGCAGGGCGCCCGCCGCCAGCACGCCGCGGGAGACCGCCTCAACCAGCTCGGGCATGCCCCGATGGCAGTTGTTGAAGCCCGACGGCGTCATGGCGATGCCGACCACCGGCTTGCTCAGCAGGCTCGGCGAGAGGCCCATCGAGCGGGCGAAGGAGCGGCGCAGGTAGCGGGCGAAGTCGCGATCGCCGTAATTGGTCAGGCCGCGGTCGAGCCCGTGCGGTTCGGTGTGTCCGGCGTCTTCGCTCATGCCATCGATCCCTGAAGCCCGGTCTCCGCCGACCATCAGCGCAGGTGGAAGGCGATCCACGCGGCTCCGGCGAGCACCAGTGCAGTAAGCAACCCTTGAGCGATCACGCGATAGCGGATTCTCACGCGGGGAACAGCTCAGGATGACGCGCGCGCAGCGCCAGAAGCAGGGTAAGCGTTTTCAGGTCCGTGATCGCGGCCCGGTCGGCCAGGGCGGCGAGGTCGGCCAACGGCATCTCGACGACGCGGATGTTCTCGTGTTCGCCTTCGGCGCCTCCGCCCGCCTCCGCGCGGTCGGCCTGGCCATAAGGCGCGAGGTAGAGGTGGATCTTCTCGGTGGTCAGGCTCGCGCAGGAATAGGTGGCGCCGACGAATTCCAGATCGTGCAGACGCAAGCCAACCTCCTCGAGGACCTCCCGGCGGGCGTTGTCCGCCGGACTGCCGTCGTCGATCAGGCCGGCGGGCGCCTCGAGCTGGACCTGCTCGCCCGCCGCGAAGAGGGGCGGCACCCGCAGCTCGCGCACCAGGGTCGCGACCTTTCGTGCGGGATCGTAGGGCAGGATCCCCACCGAATTGCCGTGATCCTCGATCTCCCGCTCGACCACCGCGCCGTCGGCGAGGCGGACCCGCGCGATCCCGAAGCGGCTCCAGCCCTCGTGCACGAACCGGATGTCGAGGATCTCGGCCTTCATCGCTTGTCCCTGTGCCTGCAAGGTCTGCTCGATCGCCGAAATCCAACCCGCGCCCGAGACCTTTCGAGGCCGCAGCTGCGCTGCGTCGGCATCAGGCTGGTGTCGCGGGTTCAGACCGCGTGCATTGAGCGGGTACCGAGGTCCTTACACGGAACCGTGTCGTCGGGTTCCGGGAACGCCGACGCCCGCGGCTCCGTTTTCTGGGGCATGCGCACGGGCACGCTTCCGGAGGCCGCGCTCCGATCTGGATCGATGTGAGCAGGTTCGATGCGGGCAGGACCGATCAGCAGCCTCCACGAGCGATCGACGCGTGACGGCGTCGGAATCTGGATTGCCCTCGCCCTGGTCTACATGGTGTTCGCGGGTTCGGTGAGCCTGAACGAGGGGCTGGCGGCCGTCGGCTGTGCCACCCTCGGAACGGTCTGGTGGTGGGGAGTGGGGCGGCGCGGCGGCGTGCGGTTCCGCTTCGACCGGGCGGCCCTTCGGCCGATGGGGCCGGCCCTCCTCGGGATGCCCCGCCAGACCGCACGGGTCGGCCTCCACCTGGCGAGGGTCGCGCTCGGTTCCGCCGAGGGTGGAGTCACCCGCGAGCGCAGCGTCTCCGAAACGGACTGGGCGGCGCCCACCGGGGACACGGCACCGGCTGCGCGTGCCGTCGGGCTGCTCGCCGCCGCCCTTGCCCCCGACAGCTACGTGCTGACCCTCGACCGTACCCACGGCACGGTGGCGACGCATGCCCTTGAGGACGTGGCGCGATGACGATCTGGACGGCGGCCATCCTGGCGCTGCTGCCCCCGCTGGCCCTGGCAGCGGCGATGGCGTGGCGGGGCCGCCCCGGCCAGCGCTTCGCCGCCTACCAGCTCGCCGGCAGCATCACGGTCCTGATCCTGACGCTGCTCGCCTTCGCCACCGATCAAGCCTCGATCACCGATCTCGCCCTCACCCTGGTCCTGCTCAACCTGCCGGGCACGATGCTGCTCGCGGTTTTCCTGGAGCGCTGGATATGAGCGTCGTGATCGGCATGCTCCTCGGCCTGACGGTGGCTGCGACGTGGCTCGCAGCGCTCGCCCTCTGGCGCCTGCCCCGGGCGCTGGACCGGCTTCACGCCCTCGCCTTCCTCAACGTCGCGGCCTCGGGTTTCGTGACCGTGGCGGCCTTCCTGGCGGACGGCATCTCGGGACGGTCGCTGAAGATCCTGCTGATGATGGTGGTCTTCCTCGTCTGGGCCGCGGTGCTGTCGCACGTGTCCGGCCGCGCCCTGCTGATGCGCGAGGGCCGTTCGGCATGAGAGCGCTCCGATGACCGTCATCCTGCCGCTTCTCTTCCTGTTCACCGCCGTCTCCGGCACGGCGGTGGTGCTGGTGCGCGACCCGGCCCGGCAGGTCTTCGCCATCGCGGTCAACGGGCTCGTGCTGGCGATCCTGTTCGACGCGCTGCAGGCCCCCGACGTCGCCCTGTCGGAGCTGGCGGTGGGCTCGGCGGCGGTGCCGCTCCTGTTCCTCGTGGCGCTCATGGCCGTGCGGAACCAGCCGCCCGAGGAGGAATCGTGAGTCCGCGCCTCCGCGTCGCGCTGCTGGCGCTGTCGGCCCTCGTCCTGCTGCCCGGCGCCGCCGCGGTCATCGCCGGCCTGCCGCCGTTCGGCGCGACGATCGCCCAATACGGCGAACGCATCAACGCGATCACCCCGGAGGCGCGCCACGTCGCCAATATGGTGAGCGCGATCAACTTCGACCTGCGCGGCCTCGACACCCTCGGCGAGGAATTCATGCTCCTCGCCGCCATCACCGGCACCGTCGTCCTGCTGCGGGGCCGCCGTGGCGAAGGCAACACGGAGCGCGCCCTCCACCGGCCCGGCCGCGCCGTGATCCCGCGCTCGGAGGCCACGGTGCTCGCCTGCCGGATCGCCGGCCCGCTGACGGCGCTCTTCGGGCTCTACGTGGTGCTGCACGCGACGGTCACCCCCGGCGGTGGCTTCCAGGGGGGCGTGATCCTCGCCTCCGGGACCCTGCTGATCTACCTCGGCGAGGGCTACGCCGGCTGGCGGGACGCCATCCGCAGCCATTGGCTCGACGCCCTGGAGGGCGGCGGAGCGCTGCTCTTCGCCCTGTGCGGGCTGGCGCCGATGCTCACCGGCGCCGCCTTCATGCAGAACGTCCTGCCGCTCGGCACCTTCCGCGACCTGTTCTCCGGCGGCCTGATGCTGGTCGAGAACCTCGGCGTCGCCCTGGCGGTGGCCGGCGGCTTCACGCAGCTCTTCCTGGAATTCATGGAAGAGACCCGCGCGGCGGACGAACCCGAAGAGCCCGGAGAGGAATCCGCGTGAGTATGCTGCCCTACGCGGTTGCCGCGTGGCTGTTCGGCGTCGGCCTCTACGGCATCGCCACGAGCCGCAACTTCATTCACCTCGTGGGCTGCCTCGGCGTCTGCCAGTCCGCGACTTACGTGCTGCTGCTCGGCCTCGGCTACCGGTGGGGCAGCATCGCCCCGATCTTCTATGACCATCCGCCGGGCACGCCCGCCGTCGATCCCGTGATGCAGGCGCTGGTGCTCACCGATATCGTCGTCGGCGCGACGCTGACCGCCCTCCTCCTCGTCCTGACCATCCAGGCCTACAAGCGCGGCGGCAGCCTGGATCCGGAGAAGCTCCGGCCGATGCGCGCCGGCGGCCCCTCCCCGGGCGGCAAGGAAGCGGGCCGGGTGGACGGAAGCCAGCGGACCACCCCGTGACCGCCTTCCCCGCCGCGCTCCTCCCGCTGCCGGTCGCCCTTCCCCTCGTGGTCTGCGCCACGATGCTGGCGACCGCCCATCTGCTGCCGGGCCGCCTCCCCGATATCCTGGCGACGCTCGCCGCGCTCGGCGTCGCGATCCTGTCCGGCGTGATCGCCACAAATGCCGCCGACGGTCCCCTCGTCTACTGGTTCGGGGGCTGGGAGCCCCGCGACGGCGTCCATCTCGGGATCGGCTTCTCGGTGGACGCGGTGAGCGGCTGGGTCGCGGCCTTCATCGGCCTGCTCTATGCCCTCACCTTCGTGTTCGCCTGGGGCTTCTTCGGCCGCACCCACGGGCACTTCCACATCCTGATGCTGCTGTTCCTGGCCGCCATGGTCGGGTTCTGCTTCACCCGGGACATGTTCAACATGTTCGTGTGGTTCGAGGTGATGAGCGTCGCCGCCTTCGCGCTCACGGCCTACCACTTGGCGGAATCCGCGCTCGCTGGTGCCATCAACTTCACGGTGGTCAACAGCCTCGCCGGATTCCTGATGCTCGGCGGCATCGGGTTGATCTACGCGCAGACCGGCACGCTGGATTTCGACGGGATCGCGGCCGCGGTGGCGCGCGCCGGCCGCGACCCGGTCGTGGCCGGTGCCTTCTGCCTCGTGGCGGTCGCGCTGATGATCAAGGGCGCGATCGTGCCGTTCCAGTTCTGGCTCGCCGACGCCCACGCGGTGGCGCCGAGCCCGGTCTCGGTCATCTTTTCCGGCTCGATGGTCTCGCTCGGGCTGTTCGGCCTCGCGAAGGTCAGCGCCGTCGTGTTCGGGGGGGCCGAACAGGTCCAGCATGCGCTGCCGGCGCTGCTCACTGCCCTCGGCGGCTTCACCGCTCTCCTTGGCGGCTGGATGGCCCTGCTGCAGCGCCACCTGAAACGGATGCTCGCTTTCTCGACGATCTCGCATGCCGGGATCATGCTCACCGCCCTCGGTGCCCTCTCGGCGGGTGGGACGGGCGGGATGCTGGTCTACGTGGTCGGCCACGGGCTGGTGAAGGGCGCCCTGTTCATGATCGCCGGGATCCTGCTGGCCACCCGGGCGAGCATCGACGAGATCGCCCTGCGCGGCCTCGGGCGCGGCATCGGGCCGGCCGGGATCGCCATGGGGCTGGCCGGGCTCCTTCTCTGCGGCCTGCCGATCGGGATCCTCGACCAGGGGACACGCCTCGTCCAGGGCGCTCTGATCCAGCAGGGGCACGCAATCGCCCTGGCCGCCGGTGCCGTCGGCGCGGCGCTGACCGGGGCGGCGGTGCTCCGGGCTGCGGGCCGTATCTTCCTCGGCCTCGGACCGGATCCCGGCGACGAGGCCGGGGCGCCGAGCGAGGACGAGCGCGAGAAGGCCAACCGGCCCCTCTGGCTCATGCTCGCACCCTGCTGCGTGCTGCTCGCCCTCGATGTCGGGCTTCCGGCGGACCTGATCGCGCACGCCCTGCCGCGGGCGACATCGGACTTCATGCACCGGCCGATGGCGGGGGCACTTGCGGAGGGGCCGGCGTGGTTGCCGTGGACGTCCGTCGTCCTCGCCCTGGCGGGCGCGGGGTACGGTCTGTTCCGGAGGAGGCTGCCGGCTTTCGTGGTCCGTCCCGTGAGCGTCACGCAATCGGCGCCGACGCGCACCCTGGAGGTGCTGCACAGCGGCCTGATCGGGGACTATGCGACGTGGCTGGCGGTCGGGTTGGCGGTGGTGGCGGCCGTGGTGGCGATGGCGTGACGGCGCGCGCGGAGAGGCCTGGCGCCCTCGAGCGATTGGACTTGCCCCGCGAAAGTGGAGAGCTCTTTTCCTGAAGGAGGGGGTTTCCGATGGCGGACCGGAAGCAGACCTTTACCCCTGAGTTTCGCGCTGAGGCGGTGCGATGAGCGCAGACGAGCGGGCGGTCCCGCCGCGAGGTGGCCGCCGATCTCGGCGTTGGGCTCTCGACGCTGCGCACCTGGATCGAGGGCCGGCGTGAGCGGGAGATGGATCACCCGCCGGCCGATCGGCAGGAGGACATGGCCGCCGAGCTCAAGCGCCTGCGGCGCGAGAACGAGGTGCTGCGTCAGGAACGGGAGATCCTGAAGCGGGCCACAGCTTTTTTCGCCAAGGAGGGAAGTCGATGAGATTCCGCCTCATCGACGCGGCGAGGAAGGACTTCCCCGTCGCGAGCCTGTGCAAGGTCCTCGCCGTCAGCCCGAGCGGCTATTTCGCCTGGAAGAACCGCCCGGCATCGACGCGGCAGCGCGAGGCTCTCGTGCTGCTTGCCCACGTCCGGTCCGCCCTCACGCTCTCGCACGAGACGTACGGCAGCCCGCCCATGACACACGAGCTGCGCGAGCAGGGTTGGGCGGCACRTCGGCGGCGCGTGACCCGGCTGATGCGGGAGAACGGGCTCAAGGCCCGCCAGCCGCGCCGTTTCCGGTCGACCACCGACAGCAGTCACGCCTTTCCAGTCGCCCCCAACCGGCGCGCCAAGGACTTCACGGCGGCGGGGCCGGATCGGAAGTGGGGCGCGGACATCTCCTACGTCTGGACGCGGGAGGGCTGGCTGTACCGGGCTGGCTGTACCGGGCGGTGGTCCTCGATCTGTACTCCCGACGGGTCGTGGGCTGGGCGGTGGGCGATCGCCTTCACAAGGAACTTGCACCGGCTGCGTTGCGACGTGCCC